>NZ_JBLKKY010000095.1:0-12555 GCF_059438195.1 Paraconexibacter sp. | reverse complement strand
CAGGTGAAGACCACGAGCGAGGCCGAGGTGAGGGCCGTGGCCGCCGACGGGCTCGGCTCCCGTGCCTGGGCGGCCGCGAGGACGGCGCCCGCCCCCAGGAGGACGGCGACGACGATGAGGGCGACAGGACCGCGCACGGCCGCAGGATGATGGCGCACCCGGACCCGGGACGCGCCGCTCCCGCCATCCGTCCTGACGTTTCTCACGCCACGCGTGAGAAACGTCAGGACGGGCGGGCGGACGGGCGGACGATCAGGCGAGGAAGCGACGCGCCGCCGCTGCGAGCGCGTCGAGGAGCGCGTGCGTCTCGTCGCAGACGCCGCCCCAGCGGATGAAGCCGTGGCCCATCCCCGGGTGCGTCGCGGTCGTCACGGGCACGCCGGCGGCCTCGAGGCGCGCCGCGTAGTCGAGCCCCTCGTCGCGGAGCGGATCGATCTCGGCGACGGCGACGTGCGCCGGCGCGAGGCCCGCGAGCTCTGTCGCGCGCCCGGGCGCGAGGTCCGCGTCGGTCGCGCGCTCGGCGAGCTCCGCCTCCGGGATGCCGGAGTACGCCGACCAGAACGCGTCCATCTCGTCGCCGGCGAGGAGCGGGCCCGTCGCGAACTCGCGGTGCGACGCCGTCGCGCGCGACGGGTCGAGCGCCGGGTACACGAGGAGCTGACCGCGGACGCCGGCGTCCTCGTCGCGCGCGCGCCGGGCGCACGCGGCCGCGAGGTTGCCGCCGGCGCTGTCGCCGCCGACGACGACGCGCCCCGGGTCGACCCCGAGCGTCTCGGCGCCCGCGGCGCTCGCCGCTCCCCGGACGACCGCCCAGCAGTCCTCGAGCGGCGCGGGGAACGGGTGCTCGGGCGCGAGGCAGTAGTCGACGCTGAGGACGACGTGCCCCGACCGCGCGCAGAGGGACCGGCACACGCGGTCGATCCCCGGGAGGTCGCCGACGACCCAGCCGCCGCCGTGACACCACACGATCGCGCCCGGAGGCCCCTCGGCGAGCTCGAGCGGCTGGTAGATGCGCGTGACGACGACGCCTGCCTCGAGATCGGCGGGATCGCGCGCGATCTCGAGGTCGGTGACGAACGCCACCTCCTCGGGGTGGCCGCCGAGGCGGTCGGCGGTCTCCGCGTAGCCGGCGCGCAGGGCGTCGACGTCGGGCTCGGCGGACGGGTCGCCGGAGGTCCCCTCGTCGCCGAAGACGGCGCCGGGCTCGAGCAGCGCCGCGACCTGCGGGTGCAGGCGCTCGACGCTCACGCGCCGGCGGCGCCGACCGGCTCGCCCTCGCCGACGCCGATCGCCTCGAGGACGCGGCCGGCGATCGCACGGCCGGTGAACCCGACCTCCTCGTGCAGGAGCGCGGGCTTGCCGTGCGTGACGTAGCGGTCCGGGAGCCCGACGCGGATGACCCGCCCCATCGGGTGGCCGCCGTCGACGAGCCCCTCGAGGACCCCGGAGCCGAAGCCCCCCGCGAGGACGCCCTCCTCGACGGTCACGAGCACCTCGTGCTCGGCGGCGAGCCGGGCCGCGAGATCGACGTCGATCGGCTTCGCGAACCGGGCGTCGGCGACCGTCACGTCGAGGTCGTTCTGCTCGGCGAGGAGGTCGGCGGCCTCGAGCGCCTTCTGGACGCCGCTGCCGTAGCCGAGGAGCGCCACCCGCGACCCCTCGCGGAGCACCTCGCCGCGGCCGATCTCGATCGACGCGACCTCGTGCGGGGCCGGCATTGGGACGCCGACGGCGTTGCCGCGCGGGTAGCGCAGCGCGGCGGGCCCGTCGTGCTGGATCGCCGTCCGGAGCATGTGGCGGAGCATCGCCTCGTCGCGCGGCGCCATGCAGACGATGTTCGGCAGGCAGCGGAGGTAGGCGATGTCGAACGCGCCGTGGTGCGTCGGGCCGTCGTCGCCGACGAGGCCGGCGCGGTCCATCGCGAGGACGACGTCGAGCTCCTGGAGGCACACGTCGTGGACGATCTGGTCGAAGGCCCGCTGGAGGAAGGTCGAGTAGATCGCGGCGACCGGCTTCGCTCCCTCGAGCGCGAGCCCGCTCGCGAAGAGGAGCGCCTGCTGCTCGGCGATGCCGACGTCGAAGTAGTGCGCGGGCTCGGCCTTCTGGAGGATGTCGAGGCCGGTGCCGGTGTTCATCGCGGCGGTGATGCCGACGACGCGGCGGTCGCGGCGCACCTCCTCGACGATGCCCTCGCCGAAGACCTTCGTGTACTGCGGCGGGGCGGGCACGGCGTCGGGTGCGGCGGGCTTCGCGGCGACCGGGCGGCGCTCGGCGATCGACTTCGGCTTCGCCGCGTGCCACTTCTCCATGCCCTCGAGGCCGCCGTCCTCGGCCGGGGCGAAGCCCTTGCCCTTCACCGTCGCGACGTGGACGACGACGGGCCGATCGGCCGCGAAGGCCTGCTTGAGCGCCGTGCGCAGCGAGTGGACGTCGTGGCCGTCGATGACGCCCATGTAGGCCCAGTCGAGCTCCTCCCACCACAGGCCGGGAGCCCAGAACGCCTTGATCGACTCCTTGAACTGCGGGCCGAGCTTCTCGATCGCCGCGCCGAGGCCGCCGGGCAGCTCCGCGAGCCCCTTCTCGACGCCCTCGCGAGCGTGCCAGAGCTTCGGGTGCAGGCGGACGCGGTTGAAGTAGCGGGAGAGCGCGCCGACGTTGGGCGCGATCGACATCCCGTTGTCGTTGAGGACGACGACGAGCGGCGTGCCGAGGCCGCCCGCCTGGTGGATCGCCTCGAAGGCGACGCCGCCGGTCATCGCGCCGTCGCCGATGACCGCGCAGACCTTCCCGGCGTCCGCCTCGCCGCGGAGGCGCATCGCCTCCTTCAGGCCGACCCCGTAGCCGATCGAGGTCGAGGCGTGGCCGGCGCCCATGATGTCGTGCTCGGACTCGAAGATCGCGCAGAACGGGGCGAGGCCCTCGTACTGTCGGATCGTCGGGAGCTGGTCGCGCCGGCCCGTGAGGATCTTGTGCGGGTAGGCCTGGTGGCCGACGTCCCAGAGGATCTTGTCCCGCGGGGAGTCGAGGACCGAGTGGAGTGCGACCGCGAGCTCGCACGTGCCGAGGTTCGCGCCGAAGTGCCCCCCGATCTCACCGACCGTGTCGATGATGTGCTCGCGGACCTCCTGGGCGACCTGGGCGAGCTCCTCGTCGCTGAGGCCGTGGAGGTCCTGGGGGCGGTCGATGCGATCGAGGATCCGTGTCATGCGGTGCGCGTGAGGATGAAGTCGGTGATCTGCTCGAGCTCGGCGGTCGCGCCGTCGTCGCCGCCGGTCGTGGCGGCCAGGGCCTCCCTGGCCCCGTGGTGATGTCGTGCGGCGAGGTCCCGCGCGCCGTCGAGACCGAACTCGGTGACGTAGGTGCGCTTGCCGTGCCGCTCATCGCTGCCCTGCGGCTTGCCGAGGTCCGCGTCCGTCCCGGTCACGTCGAGGATGTCGTCGACGATCTGGAACAGCACTCCCAGCTCGGCCGCGTAACGGCGATAGGGCATTGTCGCAGGTTCGTCCATTCCGGCCAGGAGGAGTACGCACCCCACCGAGGCGCCGATCAGGCGCCCGGTCTTGAGGGCGTGGAGCTCGCGCAGCGCGTCGGCGGTCGTCGCCGTCCCGGCGACGTCGACGTACTGGCCGCCGACCATGCCGTCGACGCCGGTCGCGGCGGCGAGCTCCGCGGCCGCCGCGAGGACGCGCTCCGCGGGCGCGTCGGTCGCCACGAGGAGGTGCCGGAACGCCTCGGCGTAGAGGGCGTCACCGGCGAGGATCGCGACGTCCTCGCCGTAGCGGACGTGGCAGGTCGGCCGGCCGCGACGCAGGTCGTCGTCGTCCATCGCCGGGAGGTCGTCGTGGATGAGCGAGTAGGTGTGGATGAGCTCGATCGACGCGGCGAGCGGCAGCGCCGCGGCGCGCGGGAGGCCGACGGCGTTGGCGGTCGCGAGCGCCAGGACCGGGCGGATGCGCTTGCCGCCGGCGAGGAGGCTGTAGCGCATCGCCTCCTCGAGGCCCGCGGTCGCCGGCGTCGGCGCGAACCGCAGCCCGCCGAGGTAGCCCTCGACCTCCTCGCGGAGGGCGTCCGGATAGCCGGGGCGCACCGCGGGGGCGGCGTCGGCGTCGGCGCCGCTCACAGGAGGCGGTCCTGGGAGGAGTCGGAGTCCTGGCCGGCGGCGCGGACGAGACGCTCCAGCTCGGCGGAGGCCTGCGCGGCGGTGGACGCGCACTGCTCGACGACGGTCGCCGCGGCGTCGGGGTCGATCTCGCCGGTGCGCAGCTGCGCGGCGGCCTCCTCGAGACGGGCGATGAGCCGGTCGAGCGCCTCGGTCTCCGACGGGGTCGCGTCCTCGCTCATGCGCTGATTCTCGCGGATCGGCGTGGCGCGCGGCCGCGCTGCGTCGGAATGAGCCCGGACGCCGGGTTCATTCCGACGCACCCTTCCCGCGTTCGCGGAGGACCGCGGCGAGGATGCCGTTGACGAACTTCGGCGCGTCGGCGCCGCAGTACTCCTTCGCCGTCTGGACCGCCTCGTCGATCGCCCCCTCCGGCGGGATCGGGGTCTCGGCGGGCGCTGCGTCCGGATGGACCATCTCGAGGAGCGCGACCCGCATGATCGCCTTCTCGAGCGGGGCGATCCGGTCGATCGTCCAGCCCTTCGCATGGCGCTCGATGAGCGCGTCGAGGTCCTCCGCGTAGTCCGCCGTCGCGTAGGCGAGCGCGCGCGTGAACTCCGACGCCGCCGGATCGAAGAGGTCGTCGAGCTCGCGGCCGGTGAGCGCGTGCTGGTAGAGGGCGAAGACCGCGGCGCGGCGCTGGTCCGACCGCCGGCTCACGCCCTGCTCATGTACTGACCGGTCTCCGTCTGCACCTTGACCCGATCCCCGGTGTTGACGAAGAGGGGAACCTGGATCTCGACGCCGGTCTCGAGAGTCGCGGGCTTGTTCCCGCCGCCCGAGGCGGTGTCGCCCTTCACGCCCGGGTCCGTGTGCGTCACCTCGAGCTCGACGGACGCCGGAAGCTGGACGTCGGACGGGACGTCGTCGATGTAGAGCAGGTCGACGGTCTCGTTGGGCTTGATCCACCGCAGCGCGTCGGCGACGCTCGACTCCGGGACGGCCATCTGCTCGAAGCTCTCGGCGTCCATGAAGTGCGCGTCCGTGCCGTCCGAGTAGAGGAACGTCATCTTCCGCGCCTCGGTGCGGACCGCGCGGAACTTCTCGCCCGCCCTGAAGGTCTTGTCGATGACGTTCCCGTCGCTCGCCCGACGCAGCTTCGTGCGCACGAACGCGCCGCCCTTGCCGGGCTTGACGTGCTGGAACTCGAGGACCTTGAAGACGGTGCCGTCGACCTCGATGTGGTTGCCGTTCTTCAGCTGGTTGGTGGAGATCTGGCTCATGGGCGGAGGCGGAGTGTAGGGGGTGCTCACCCTCCGGCGGCGCCCGCGCGCTCGCGTAGCGCGCCCCAGGCGGCGCCGCGGACCGCGGCCGCCGCCGCGTCCTCGCCGTCCACGGGGATCCCGGCGGGGACGACGAGATCGCCGGGGGCGAGGACGACGGCCTCCCCGGCGGCCGCGGGGACCGCGTCGAGCCGCGCCGCGATCGCCGAGGTGTCCTCGTCCCCGGACTCGAGGCAGAGCGCGACGACGCCCCGCGAGCCGAGCAGCGCGGCGCCGATGCGGGCCGCCGCGGCCACGAGCCGGTCGTCGCCGGCCCCCTCCCCCGGCCGGCCGTCGAGCACGGCGGCCGGGAACGGGCCGTCGCCGCGAGGCAGGACGAGCGTCGCGCGCAGCCGGCCGTCGCGCCAGCGGCGGACGCGGACGCCCTCGGCGAGGAGGCGCCGGGTGAGCGTGCGGGACGCCGCCCCGGCGCCGTCGGGCCGCTCCGCGCGGACGTCGAGGGCGACGGGCCGCAGCGAGGCGAGCGACGGCACGGGCCCGGCGCCCGGCTTCGCGGGCCGCAGCGAGGCGACGAGGTCCTCCGGGCGCTCGGCGCTCCCGCGCCAGACGCGGCCGTCGTCGTCGCGCAGGCGCGCCCGCCACACGACCTCGCCGGCGGCTCCTCCTCCCCGCAGGCGCACGTCGAGCGGCGCGTCCGCGAGCGCATCCGCCGTCGCCGAGAGCTCGAGGGTCACCCGACGGTGCGGAGGTCCTTCGGGAGCGTCGAGAGGACGTCGTGGCCGTCGTCGGTGACGACGACGAGGTCCTCGATCCGCACCCCGACGTGCCCGGGAACGTAGACGCCCGGCTCGACCGTCACGACGTGGCCGGGGACGAGCGCCGTCTCCCCGAGCTTCGACAGGCGCGGCCCCTCGTGGACCTCCATCCCGACGCCGTGCCCGAGGCCGTGGCCGAAGTGGTCGCCGTGCCCCGCCTCGGCGATGATGTCGCGCGCGACGGCGTCGACCTCCTTGCCGGTCGGGCCGGGCCGGACGGCCGAGAGCGCCGCCTCCTGCGCGCGGAGGACGAGGGCGTAGACGGAGAGCGCCTCGTCGTCGAGCGGCCCGGTCGCGACGGTGCGCGTGCAGTCGGAGGCGTAGCCGTCGAGCATCGCGCCCCAGTCGACGACGACGAGCGTCCCCTCGGGGATCGGCACGTCGCGCGGTGAGGCGTGCGGCAGCGCGCCGTGCGCCGCGGCGGCGACGATCGGGTCGAAGGACGCCCCCGACGCCCCGCGCCGCCGCATCGCGATCTCGAGGTCGAGCGCGACGTCGCGCTCCGTGCGGCCGACGACGCCGGCGCCGACGACCTCCTCGAAGGCCGCGTCGGCGAGCTCGGCCGCGGCGCGCAGCGCCGCAACCTCGTCCCCGTCCTTCACGGCCCGGAGGTCCTCGAGGACCCCGCCCGCCGGGACGAGCTCGACGCCGTCGGGCAGCTTCTCGGCGAGCCGGCGGTGGTCCTTCACCGACAGGTCGGCATCGTCGAAGCCGAGCCGGACGGGCCCGCCGTCCTCGCGCCCGGCGCGCTCGACCGCGACCGCCAGGACGTCCTGCTCGATCTCGCGGGTCCACGCCGGGTCGAGCTGGTCCTCGATCTGCGTGCGGTAGCGGAAGTCGGTGAGGAAGCGCCGCACGCCCCCGTCTCCGGCGCCGACGACGGCGACGCCGTTGGAGCCCGTGAAGCCGGTGAGCCAGCGCAGGCTCACCAGGTTCGTCACGAGGAGCGCGTCGAGCTCGCGGGCGGCGACCGCGGCGGCGAGCCGCGCGACCCGGTCGGGGGACCGCCCCGCGCTCATGCGGACAGCTCCTCCTTCAGCCGGACGAGCGCGTCGCGATAGCCCTCGGGCCCCTTGCCGGACACCGTCTCGAGGCAGAGCTCGCGGATGACCGAGTGCCGTCGCCACTCCTCGCGGGCCGTGACGTCGGAGAGATGGACCTCGACCGCCGGGAGGCCGCACAGCTCGAGCGCGTCGCGGATCGCGTAGCTGTAGTGCGTCCAGGCGCCCGGGTTGAGGATGAGACCGTCGGAGAGGTCCCTCGCCTCGTGGAGGTGCTCCACGAAGTCGCCCTCGTGGTTGGTGTGGAAGAGGACGACGTTGAGACCGACCTCCTCGGCGAACGCCTCGATCCGATAGGTGAGCTCGTCGAAGCTGAGGGAGCCGTAGTGCGCGGGGTCACGCCGGCCGAGCTGGTCGAGGTTGACGCCGTGCATCACCTCGATGCGATCGCGGACGGTCATGCGCCCAACTCTGCCACGGCCGCTCGCACGGCGTCCGTCGCGACCGCGTGACCCTCGCTCACGTCGCCGGGCGCCCCGACGAGGACGAAGGGCGTCTCCCCCGAGGTGCGCTTCTTGTCGCGCGCCGTCGCGGCGACGACGGCGTCGACGTCGAGGCCGTCCAGGCGCGTCGGCAGCGCCATCGCGTCGAGGAGGCCGGCGACGTGGCCGCGCAGCGCGTCCTGCCCGGAGAGCCGCAGGGCGGCGAGCATCCCGAGGCCGACCGCCTCACCGTGCCGGAGCCGCGTGTAGCCGGTGACGGTCTCGATCGCGTGCCCGACGGTGTGGCCGAGGTTGAGGACCTGGCGACGGCCCCCGTCGCGCTCGTCGGTTCGGACGACGTCGAGCTTCGTCCGCGCGCAGCCGAGGATGATCGCGTCGTCGACCGGCGCGCCGCCGCCGACGCGCTCCCACAGCTCGCCGCCGGCGATGAGCGCGGTCTTCACGACCTCCGCGTACCCGGCCGCGTGCTCCTCGGGCGGCAGCGTCGCGAGCGTCGTCGTGTCGACGACGACCCCGGCGGGCTGGTGGTAGGCGCCGACGTAGTTCTTCGCCTCGGGGAGGTCGACCCCGGTCTTCCCGCCGTAGGCGCTGTCCACCTGGGCGACGAGCGTCGTCGGGACCTGCACGACGGGGATGCCCCGCTGGTAGGTCGCCGCGCAGAAGCCCGCGAGGTCGCCGACGACGCCGCCGCCGACCGCGACGACGTGGTCGGCCCGCGTCGTGCCCTGCGCGACGAGCGCGCGCCACACCCGCTCCGCCGTGGCGAGCGTCTTGTGCTCCTCCCCCGCCGGGATCTCGATGAGCCCGGAGAGCTCGCCGACGCGGCCGGCGTGCAGGTCGGCGACCGTCTCGTCGGTGACGACGAAGCGGCGGCCCGACGCCGGCCACCTCACGTGGCCGAGGAGCTCGCGGCCGACGAGCACCGGGTAGTCGCCCGAGCTGCTGTGCGCCCACACGAGCCGCGTGCCGCGCGGAGCCTCCGCCAGCCCGCGCAGCGCCGCGGCGGCGCGACCGCCGATGCGCTTGTCGGCGGGCGGGAGGATCGCGTCGGCGGCCGCCTCGTACGTCGCGAGGCGCTCGGCGTAGCGGGCGGCGAACGCGTCGCGGTCGCGGGCGAGCGGCCGGCCGCGGCCCTTCGCGCGCCGCCAGGCGACCTCGAGCGGCACCTCGCAGAGGACGACCGTGTGGGCGCGCAGCGCCTCGCGGACGCGCGCGGAGCCGAGGCTCCCGCCGCCGAGGGCGATGACGTCGCCGTCGGCCTCGTCGAGGACGCGGAGCACCAGCGCCTCCTCGCGCTCCCTGAACGCCGCCTCGCCGTGGGCGTCGAAGAACGTCTCGATCGACGTCCCGAAGTCGGCCTCGAGGAGGCGGTCGGTGTCGCGGTGCGAGGTCCGCAGCGCGCGGGCGGCCTCGCGGGCGGCGGTGCTCTTCCCCGCCCCCATGAAGCCGACGAAGACGATCGCCGGCGCCGCCACCTCAGCCCTCGCGGCCGATGCGCGCGCGGTAGTGCTCGACGGCGGCGCGGACGTCGTCGATGTGGTCGCCGCCGAACTTGCGCCGGTAGGCGTCGGCGAGGACGAACGCGACCATCGCCTCGCCGACGACGCCTGCCGCCGGGACGGTGCACGAGTCGGTGCGCTCGCGGAGCGCCTGGGCCGGCTCCTTCGTCGAGATGTCGACGCTGCGCAGCGGCTGGGTGAGCGTCGGCAGGGGCTTCATGGCGCCGCGCACGACGAGGGGGTCGCCGGTCGTCATGCCGCCTTCGAGGCCGCCCGAGCGGTTCGTGTCGCGCACGTACCCGCCGCGGGACGCGTCGTAGAAGATCTCGTCGTGGGCCTGCGAGCCGGGCCGGCCCGCGACGTCCCACGCGTCGCCGACGCTGCAGCCCTTCACCGCCTGGATCGAGCAGATCGCGCCGGCGAGCCTGCCGTCGAGGCGCTCCTCCCAGCTCACGTGCGAGCCGAGGCCGGGCACGAGGCCGAACGCCTGGACCTCGAACACGCCGCCGATCGACTCGTTCGCCTTCCGCTGCGCGTTGATGTGCTTCACCATCGCGCGGCTCGACTCGGGGTCGAGGCAGCGGACGGGGTCGTCGTCGACGCCGTCGAAGTCCTCGAGCGCCATGGCGGTGTCGCGGGCCGGGGCGTGGACGGACCCGATCTGGACGACGTGCGAGCGGACCTCGACGCCGAGCGCCCCGAGGAACGCGCGGCAGAGCGCGCCGCCGGCGACGCGGGCGGCCGTCTCGCGGGCGCTCGCCCGCTCGAGGACGTCGCGGACGTCTGTGAGCCCGAACTTCCACGTGCCCACGAGGTCGGCGTGGCCGGGACGCGGGAGGTGGACCTCGGGGACCTCGGCCTCGACGGGCCAGGGGTTCATCCGCTCCTCCCAGTTGCCGTAGTCGCGGTTGGCGACCTGGAGGGCGACGGGGCCGCCGAGCGTGCGACCGTGGCGGACGCCCGCGGTGACGTGCGCGCGGTCCGTCTCGATCTTCATCCGCCCGCCGCGCCCGTGGCCGAGCTGCCGGCGCGCCATGTCGGCGTCGATGGCGTCGCGGTCGAGCGCGAGGCCGGCGGGGAGCCCCTCGACGAGGCAGGTCAGGCCGGGGCCGTGCGACTCCCCGGCGGTCACGAGCTTGAGGACCGTCATGCGGCGCCCCAGTCTACGGTCCGGGCCCCGGAGAGGCCCGCCCGGCCACGGGGTGACCGGGCGGCCCGCCCCGCGCCGCCGAACCGGATTCCTTCGTGGCCAGGGCCACGGAGGAATCCGGTTCGGCGCGCAGAGACGGCGGGCTGCCTACTTCTTGGCGGTGGCCTCCAGGGCCTGGAGGATGATCGCGGCGACCCTCGCCTGCGGGGAGAGCGTGTCCGCCTCGCCCGCCGCGTTGCGCGCGCTCGTGGAGCGGCGGAGGAGGAGGCCCGTCTTCGCGCTGTAGCGGTAGAGCTCGTCGAGCGCCGCGGCCGGGGCCTTCTCGATCGCGTCGACGAGCGCCTGGCCCTCGGCATCGGTGCGGGCGCGCTCACGCGCGGCCGCCTCGGCCGTCCGCGCCTTCTCGTCGCGGATCGAGAGGACGTCCAGCCGGTACGTCGCCCGTCCGCCACCCTGACCGGGCACGGTGAACGAGTGGCTCTCGCCCTCGCCGAGCTCGACCATGTAGCAGGCGTCCTTGCTGGGGCGGCAGGTGCCGTCGCCGCCCGACGGCGCGCTCACGCCGGCGAGGAAGACCGCCTTCTCGCCGCCGTCGAGGACGCCGCCGTAGACGAAGAACGGCCGGTTGATGCTCGGCAGCGGGCTGAGGCGCTCCGGGTTGCGGAGGGTCCGCCGGTGGCCCGGCGTCCCGAAGCGGACCGAGACCCGGTGGACCTCGCGCGAGCCGGCGGGCTTCGTCGTCGACGTCGGCCTCGTGGCCGGCGTCGTCGTCGACGGCGTCGTCACCTTCGGGGCGCTCGTCGAGGGCGTCGAGGCCTTCGGCGCCGAGGAGCCCGTCTTCGGCGCGCTCGAGCCGCCCGACGGCGCCGGAGCGCTCGGCGCCGGCGCGGTGCCGACCCCCGCCACCTGCTGCACGGCCTTCTGGACGTACTGCTGGCGGAACGGGTCGCGCGAGCCGCTGTCACGGTCACGCCCCTTCTCCTCGTCGGAGGCGGGCACGACGGCGGGCTGGCTCGGCCCGTCCGGCGTCGTGAGGCTCGTCTGGGCGACCGGGCCGCCGACGTCGGGGACGTCGTCCCCGCCCTTCATGAGGAACGGCAGCGCGAGGAGCGCGGCGACGAGGACCGCGACGACAGGCCAGAGCTTCTTGTCGACGAGGTCGTTTCCGATGCTGCGCAGGACGTTCACGGGGCGACTCCCGGGGTGACGGTGGCGGGGGCGACCGGCGGCGCGCCCTGCGGGGCGGTCGCGGTCGCGCTCTTCTCGGCCGCCGCGGCGGCGGTGCTCGCCGCGGCGGACTGCTCGCCCGGCGGCTGGAGGTACGCGGTCGCCTTGACCTCGGCGACGAGCTGCGGGAAGCCCTTCGGGCCGGCCTGCAGGCTCACCGCGTCGATCGTGAGCAGGCGGCCGCGCACGTCGATGTCCTCGCCCTTCACGACCGTGAAGCGCCGCACGCGGTCGAGGAACTTCTCGAGCTTGCGGAACGTCCCGTGGAAGGTGAAGGTGAAGGGCATCGTCGGGAAGCCGGCCGGCCCGACCGTCGCGCCCGGCGGGAGCTGGGCGACGACGCCCTCGGCCGGCACCGCGTTCGGCGCGGGCGCGGCGGCGGCGTCACCGCCGCCCTCGCCCTCGGTCGCCTGGACGGCCGCGGCGGCCGCCTGCGGCGCGGGCTGCACCGTCGCGGCGGGCGCGCCCGACGAGCCCTCGAGGCGGATGACCCGGAAGTCGACGTCCGCGGCGTCCGCCGCCTTCTCGAGCTGGACGACGAGCGCGGGGACCTCGTCGTCGGAGGGCACCGCCTTGCCGAGGCGGGCGACGATCGCCTGGTCCTCCTCGTGGCGCTTGCGGGCCGCCTCGCCCGCGGCGAGGGCGCCGCGGACCTGGTCGAGCTGGCCGCGGGTCTCCTCGACCTCGTCGGCGATCTTCGTCGCCTCCTCGCGCTTCGGCGAGAGCGCGAGGAACCAGAACGCGACGAGCGCTCCGACGATCGCGACGACGCCGAGCACGGTGCGGTCACGTGCGGTCATCTCACTCCTCCCCTGCCGCGTCGGCGGCGGTCTTCTCGTCTGCGTCTTCGGCGGCGGCCTGCGCGGCCGCCTCGGCGGCCGCGGGGGCCTCGAGCGGAGTCGAGACGCCGGGCGCCGCCGGGGCGCCGGCCGCCGTCGGAGCGGCGGTCGCCGTCGGAGCGGCGGTCGCGCCCGGGGC
>NZ_JBLKKY010000094.1:0-12850 GCF_059438195.1 Paraconexibacter sp. | reverse complement strand
CTGGACGATGAAGACGTCCGCGCCGCGGATCGACTCGTCGTAGCGGCAGTAGACCTCGCCGTTGGAGAACGTCTTGAGGGTGACGGGCCCGAGCTCGACGCCGAGCTTGTCGGCGATCTTCGCGGCGAGCTCCGGGTTGGAGCGCCCCGAGAAGAGCATGAGGCGCTTGTCGTAGTCGATCGGGAGGCTCGTGCTCACGGCGGAGTCGAGTCTACGTCCACGACCCGACGAGGTCGTGATCGGCTGCGCGAAGCCGGGGAGCACCGGCGTGTCCATCATGTCCTGTCCTCCTCCGCGGCGGCGCGGACCCTGTCCGCCCATCCCATGAGGTTCTTCTGGCGCGACCGGGCCACCCCGAGGGCGCCCGCGGGGACGTCCTCGGTGATGACGGATCCGGCCGCCGTCCACGCATCATCGCCGATCGTCACCGGCGCGACGAACGACGTGTCGACGCCGCCGCGCACCCGCGCGCCGATCGTCGTGCGGTGCTTGCGACGCCCGTCGTAGTTCGCCGTGATCGTCCCGGCGCCGAGGTTCGCGCCCTCGCCGACGTCCGCGTCACCGACGTAGGAGAGGTGGGGCACCTTCGCCCCCTCGCCGAGGTCGGAGTTCTTCACCTCGACGAACGTCCCGACCTTGCTCCCCGGCCGCAGCACCGTGCCGGGCCGCAGGTAGGCGAACGGGCCGACAGACGCCTTCTCGCCCACCTCGCACTCGACGAGATAGGCGTGGCGGACGGCCGCCCCCGCGCCGATCCGCGCGTCGATGAGCGTCGCCGACGGCCCGACGACCGCGTCGGCGGCGATCGACGTGCGGCCGCGCAGGACGCTGAAGGGCTCGATGACGGCGTCGGCCGCGATCTCGACGCCGACGTCGACGTGCGTCGACGACGGGTCGACGATCGTCGCGCCGGCCCGCTGGTGGGCCTCGATGAGCCGGCGGCGCGCCGCCTCGCGGACGACGCCGAGGCCGACCCGGTCGTTGACGCCGAGGACGAGCGCCGGGTCGTCGACGACGTGCGCGGCGACGACCGCCCCGTCGCCGCGGAGGATCCCGAGGACGTCCGGGAGGTAGCGCTCGCCCTGCGCGTTGTCCGTGCCGACGCGGGGCAGCGCGTCGAGGAGCGCGCCGCCGTCGAAGCAGAAGATCCCGGTGTTCACCTCGCGGATCGCGAGCTCCTCGGCGGAGGCGTCGCCCGCCTCCTTCGTCTCGGCGACGCGCACGACGTGCCCGGCGTCGTCGCGGACGACGCGCCCGTACCCGGTCGGGTCCTCGAGCACGGTCGTCGCCATCGTCGCCGCGGCGCCCGACGCCTCGTGGGCCTCGACGAGCGCGCGGATCGCGGCCGCCTCGACGAGCGGGACGTCCCCGGAGAGGACGACGACCGGCGCCTGCGGATCGATGTGCGCGGTCGCGGCCGCGACGGCGCCGGCGGTCCCGTCGGCCACGGGCTGCACCGCGTGGACGACCCCCTCCGGCAGGCGGTCCGCGAGCGGTCGGTCGGGGCCGTCGACGACGACGACGCGCGCGGCGCCGGCCTCGCGGGCCGCGGCGACCGGCCAGGCGACCATGGGCCGGCCGAGGAGATCGTGGAGGACCTTCGGGGTCTTGGACAGCATCCGGGTGCCCTTCCCGGCGGCCATGATCACGACGACGGGCGCGCTCACGGGCCGTGATGGTACGCGGTCGCGCGCGGACGCCCTGCCACGGGGCCGAGGCGCATTGGGGAGCCCGGATTCGAACCGGGGTCTGAGAGCTCCAAAGGCTCCTGTCTTGCCGCTAGACCACTCCCCATACGCGCTCGCGGCGTCGGCGTCGATGCTAGAGGAGCGGGCCGCGAGGGCCGAACGGCGAAAGGCTCGCGCCGCGGTCCCTCCACCGCGCCGCGAGCCGTGTTCGCTCGATGCCGGCGCGCAGGGTCCCTCCACCCCGCGCCGGCGTCCCGCTTCCGTGAGGTCCCTCAACCTCACGTGCGAGCTTGGAGGGCGTCTCCCGGGCTCACGCCACGAGATCCACCCTGTGTCCGCCGGCGGCGCCCGGAACGGCGGCGCGCGCATCGGCGAGAGTCGTGATCGCGAGGGACCCGTCGGCCCCGTGGACGCGGACCGGGAGCCCGGCCCACGCCGCGGCCGTCGCCGCGGCGCCCGAGCCGGCGCCGCCGCCGACGCTGCGGCCCGCGAACACGAGGCTCGCCGCGCGTCCTTCGGCGTCGAGCTCGACGTCGAGCCGCAGCGGGAGGACGGCCGCCTCGCCGCTGCCGGTGATGCGGACCTCGAGCCCGACCTCGCGCCCGTCGCCGTCGCGGACGACGCCCTTCGCGGCGAGCGCGCCGTCGCCGCTCGTCGAATCCTGCAGCTCGAGCGACGCGGCCCACTCGACGCGGCTGCGGCGGTCCGCGGCGTCGGCCTGGCGAGCGCGGTCGAAGGCGATGGCGACGGCCTGCGGCTCCTGGGAGATCGCGTCGATCTCGGCGGCGCCGAGCGCATCGCCGACGATCTGCTCGACGACGTGGCGGACGAGCTCGAGGCGACCGGGAGCGGGGGCGCCGTCGACGGGGCGCAGGGGCGTCGCGGGCCGGGCGGCCTCCGGTGCGTCCTGCGGCGCGTCGGCAGCGACGTCGGCGACGGGCGCGGGAGCGGGGACGTGGGCCTCGCGGAATGTGAAAGTCGTGGACCGGCCGACGGCGGCCAGGTCCGAAGCGGTGACATGCATCCTTGCGCCCTCCTGATCCTCCGTGATCGGTCGATGGGCTGCCTCGAGGATCGACCCTCGGGCGCCGCTGCGCAAGCCCCCCTGGACGGATGGTCGGAGCCGAGGCGGGCCCTACGGCGACGCGCAGAGCGTCGCCACGACCCGCTCGAGCGGGATGACGCCCTGGTAGGCGCCGCCGGCGTCCACGCAGACGACCGGATCCCAGCGCTCGTCGAGGGGCCGCGCGAGCGCCCGCCTCACGAGATCGTCGAGCGCGGTCGCCGGCAGGACGGAGAGCGCCTTGCGCGGCGTCTCGCCGCGTGCGCAGGCGTGCCGGTCGATGACGCCGACGGCGCGACCCGTCCCGTCGAGGACGACGACGTGCTCGAGGCGCGGATCGCGGGTGAAGGCAGCCGTCGCCTCGGCGGGGTCGAGCGGGACGCCGGGCAGGCGCACGACGAGCCGCGCGATGCCGTCGTCCTGCACTCCGCGCAGCGTCCGCTCGCGCAGCCGCCGGGCGACGCCGCGGTCGAGCTCCGTCATCGCTGGTGCGGGCCGGCCGAGGGCGAAGCCCTGACCGAGCGGGACGCCGAGCCGCGCGACCGCGTCGAGCTGGTCCTCGTCCTCGATGCCCTCGGCGACGAGCCACGCGTCGAGCCGCGCCGCGAGGTCGAGGAGCGCGCGCATGACGCCCGCGCGGGTCGGCGAGGCGGCGATGCGACGGGTGAGGCTGCCCTCCACCTTGATGAACTGCGGGCGCAGCGCCGCGATCCGCTCGAGACGCTCCTCGCCCGCGCCGATGCCCGTGTCGTCGACGGCGATGCCCGCCCCTCGCGCCCTGAGCTCTTCCACGGCCGCGAGCACGTCGGCCTCGCGCGCGGCGAAGCCGCCTCCGGGCGTCACCTCGACGACGATCGAGTCGAGTCGGCCGCTGGCGGCGAGCGCGCGGGCCATCTCCGGGCTCGCGAGCGCGCTCGGGCTCACGTTGAGCGCGATGAAGCGGTTGCGGACGAGGAGCGGCCGGACGACGAGCGCCGCCGACACGATCTGCGCCTCGAGGGCGCCCGCGCGACCGAGCCGCGCGGCGGCGGCGAACCACTCCGCCGGTGCGACGTCCGGCGCGTCCGGGAAGCGAGCGAGGGCCTCGTACCCGCGGACGACCCCGCGCTGGAGGTCGACGATCGGCTGGTACTGCACGCGGACGCGCTGGGGCTCGCGGAGGAGCCGGTCGAGGGCGCGCTCCCACTCCGGCTCCGTCGAACGGGTGGCTCCCACACCGGGCGGGGGCGGGCCGGGAGGGTCGGACGGAGCCTGGAGATCGGTCATCGGGGGCACCCTCGGACGGGACGGGGAACGTGTCGCGACCCTTAGGTATCGGCATGCGGACCGGGGACCTGTAGCCCGGCCGGCGGTGCCCGGGTCAGCGCTCGGGGAGGAGCGGCCTCAGGTCCGCGGGCGCGAGCGGGTCGGCGGCGAGCGCGAGCGCGTCGGCGGCGCTCACGAGCCTCCGCTCGCTGCGGAGCATCCCGACGCCGTGCTCGACCGCGCGCGGATCGCCCATGAGCGCCTCGAACGATGCCCCGGCGAGCTCGACGAGGTCCGGGTCGGGCGCGGGGAGAGCGACGAGATACGGCGAGCCGTCGGAGCTCGGCGCGAACGCGACGAACGCTCCGTCGGCGAGGTCGTCGAGGGCGGCGCGCGCGAGGTCCTCGTCGAGGCCCGGCACGTCGTCGGCGACGAGGAGGAGCGGGCCCTCGTGGCCGTGCACCGCCGCAGCGGCAGCGCCCGGGGACGTCGCCTCGTAGGCGAGCTCCGGCGCGACGGCGGCCGCCCACCGGCGCGTCCTGTGCGCGAGCGCTTCGCGCAGCGCCCGCGCGCCGTCCGGGCCGAGCAGCTCGTCGAGGCTCGGGTCGCGCGGCGCGGCGAGCGTCGCGAGGACGACGGCGGCCGGCGGCGTCCTCATCCCGGCGCGCAGGTCGCTCAATCCCAGGAGAAGTGCGTGCCGGTCGGCGCGATGGTCTGGCCGGCGAGCCGCGGGATCGCCGCGGAGAGCGCGGTCGCGAACGTCGCGGTGCTCGCCCCGACGAGCCGGATGAGCTCCTCGACGGGCGTCGGCTCGTCCGTCACCCCGTTCGCGTAGTCGGTCGCGTAGCCGAGGAGCGCGTAGGGGATGTTCGCCTCCCCCGCGAGCGTCGTCTCGGGACCGGCGGTCTGCGAGACGCAGGTGACGCCCGCGGCGGCGAGCTGACGGATCTCGGTCTTCGTGTTGAACCGCGGCCCGTCGACGTGGCCGTAGCAGCCCCCGTCGCGGACCGGGAGCTCCTGCTCGCGCGCGCCCTCGAGGAGCGCGCTGCGCAGCGGCTCGGAGAACGGCCGGTCGAAGATCCAGTGCCCTCGCCCCGGCGCGCCGGGCTCGGTGTGGAGCGTGCAGAGAGACCCGTCGGGCAGCCGGTTCGCCGGGAAGTGGAGGTCGTCGAAGACGACGAGCGAGCCGAGCTCGAGGGCCGGGTCGCAGGCGCCGCACACCGTGACGGCGATGATCGCGTCGGCCCCCTGGTCGCGCAGGGCCGAGATGTTCGCCTGGTGGGTCACCGCGCTCGAGAGGCGCCGGTGCCCCTCCCCGTGCCGGGACACGTGGAGGATCTCCGAGCCCGCGAACGCACCGGAGGTGACGGTCGCCGGGCCGAACGACGTGACGATCTCGTGGACGCCGTCGACCTCGAAGTCCGGCAGCGCGTACGTCCCGGAGCCCGTGATGATGCCGATCCGCATGGGCCGGGATCCTAGGGGTTCGCCGTCCGCCCGCCCGCGGCGCCGCTACTCCGACGACGACCCGCGGCGTCGCACCCGCCCGCCGCTCGCGCCCGCCTCGCTCGCCGGCCCGCCGCGGTGCGCGATCCCCAGGACGCGCATCGCCTTGAGCCCGAGCGAGAGCTTCTCCCGGCCGTCGGTCGAGGACACGTCGAGCCCAGACAGGTCCCGGACGCGCTCGAGGCGGTACCGGACGGTGTGGCGGTGGGTGAAGAGGCGCTGAGCCGTCCCGGCGACGTTCCCGTCGGCCTCGAGGAACGCCTCGACGGTCTGCACGAGGTCGGTCTCGTACTGCTCGTCGTAGGCGACGAGCGGCTCGACCGTCTCGGCGTAGAACCGCTGCAGCTCGGCGGGGTCCTCGCTCATCGCGCTGAGGAGGAGCCGGTAGGCGCCCGTCTCCTCGAAGGCGAGGAGGCGCTCCTCGCCGCTCTCGGCGACGTTCGCGGCGAGGAGGGCCTCGCTGCCCGCGCGATGGAGGTCGCCCGCAGCTTCCGTCACGCGACTGCGCCCCACGGCGAACGTCTGGCCGGGCTGGGAGGCCGTGAGCTCGCGCAGCACGGCATCGGCGGCGCGGGCGGCGCCGTCCTCGTCGATGCCCGTGAGGAGGAGGACGACCTCCGCGGCGGCCCCGCGGCGCTCCATGAGGGCTCCGACGCTCGCGTCGGCGACGCCGCGCGCGCCGCGCAGCGCGACCGTGAGGACGCGCAGCCGCCAGCCCTCCTCCGTGGTGACGTGCGGGTGGGCGCGGGCGACGACGACGGCCGCCCCCTCGCGCGGGTCCACCCCGAGCGCCTCGGCCTCGGCGAGGATCTCGCCGGGGTCCGTGAGCTGCCGGCCGATGAGCGCGCGCAGGAAGCGCTCCGCCGCCTCTTCGGAGGCGCGCTCCGGGGCGCCGATCCGCCCGAGCTCCCCGGCGATGAGCGTCGTCACGAGCCGCAGGACGACCGGGGCGACCGGGGCATCGGCCGACCAGGGGCGCATCCTCAGCGTGCCGACCGCCGCGTCGGCGAGCCGCAGGTCGACCGTCTCGACGCTCGCTCCGCTCGAGTGCAGCGCCTGCTCGTCGGCCGATGAGCGGGCCGCGACGGCGACGGTCGTCCCCGTTCGGTCGGCGAGCGCGAGGCTCGCCCCGAGCGCACGCGAGGCGGCGCGGACGATGTCCGGGAGGCCGGCCCCGGACTCGACGGCCTCGGTCACCGCGTCGAGCGCGTCGAGACCGGAGCTCGCGTCGGTATCGGGCGGGGGGGGCATCGCGGGTCGTGGGGAGAGTACGCGGAGGAGCCGGGCCGGTCCCGCCCCCGCGGCCCCGGATCACCCGGCGATCGAGTCCCAGAAGTAGACGATGACGGCGCCCCCCGCGACCCCGACGACGACGAACGCGGCGAGGACGTAGAGCGAGAGGAACGTCGCGGCCGCGCGCTCCCACCAGCGCGAATACGCGTTCCAGGCGGGCGCGACGATGAGCCCGACGTACGCGGCGAGGCCGAGGACCGCGCAGACGGCGATGACGGAGTAGGTGATCGCTTGGTTGCTCACGGCGACGGGGCGGGCGGGACGGCCTCCACCGGCGCGGCCCGCGGCTCAGGCTCGGCCGGCGGGGCGGTCGGCGACCCATTATTCCGCACGAACGCGACGACGAGGCCGATCATGCCGGCGAGGGCGAAGCAGACGAGCCCGACGCCGATGCCGCCGGAGACGTCGCTGAGGTAGTGGACCCGGAGATAGACGCGGCTCGCGGCGACCGCGGCGGCGAGGAGGATCGCCGCGACGACGACGCCCGCGCGGGCGAAGATCCCCGGGAGCGCGCGAGCGGCCGCGACCGCGACGGCGACGTACGCGACGCCGTAGGCCGCGTGGCCGCTCGGGTACGAGGAGCCGTCGGCGTCGACGAGTCCGCCGAACGGCCGCCCACGCCCCTCCGCCTCCTTGACGACGTTCACGACGACCCAGGTGAGCCCCATGCCGACGAGGAGGACGACGCCGTCGAGACGCGGCCGGCGGACGAGGAGCACGAGCGAGACGAGGAGCACGAGCCCGCCCGCGACCCCGAACGCCCCGAGCGCGGTGACGACCTCCGCGAGATCGTCGAGCCAGTCGCGCCGGATGCGCTCGATCGCGTCGAACGCGCTGCGATCGCCCGCCACGTAGAAGTCGTCGCGCAGCGTGAGGAGCGGGCCCGCGACCATGAACGACCCGACGCTGAGGATCGCGAGGAGGGTCGTGAGCTCGAGACCGAGCTGCCCCGGCGTGATGCGGTCCCACGCGAACCGCAGCGGGCGCCTGATGCGGCGGTAGACCACCCGGCCGCTGCGGACGAACGGGCGCAGCAGAGGCTTGTCCTCCTGGGCGACGATGAGCGCCTTCGCCTTCGCCCGGTTCTCGTCGACGCGCAGGAAGCGGACGACGACGACGAGCCCGACGACGACGGTGATCGTCGTCCCGAGCGCGAACGCCCCCTGCTTCGCGACGTTCACGAGCTGGTCGAAGGACTGCCAGAAGACGTATCCGAGGACGCAGAACGTCGTCCCCCAGATGCCGGCGCCGATGACGTCGTAGGGGAGGAACCGCCGGACGCTCATCCCGGACGACCCGGCGAGGAACGGCGCGATCGCGCGGATGATCCCGACGAACCGGCCGATGAGGACGGCCTTGCCGCCGTGACGCTCGAAGAACGCCTCGACCTGGAGCAGCCGCGGCTCGGTGATCTGGAAGCGCGGCCCGTGCTTGACGAGGAACTCGCGGCCGAGGCGGCGCCCGATGTAGAAGCTCGTCACGTCGCCGCAGACGGCCGCCACCCACACGATGCCGATGAGCGTGACGAGCTGGATCTCGCCCTGACCGGCGACGAGCCCGCCGACCATGATCGCCGTCTCGCCCGGTGCGAGGAGCCCGACGAAGGCGCCCGTCTCGAGGAACGCGAGGACGCCGACGACGAGGTAGGTCCAGCGCCCGAGCGTCCGCCCGAGGTCCTCGAGCGCGGTCTCCACGTCCGGGAACTCGACGAGCCCGGAGCCGTAGACGGCGCAGCCGACGCCGACGATGACGAGGCCGATGAGGAGCGGCGGCTCGAGGTGCCGCCGTCGCCACCAGGCGAGTCCGAAGGCGGCGAGCGCGGCGACGAAGAAGCTCGGCTTCACCGCGGCGAGCACGAGCACCGACTCGACGGGGGGCGTCACCGGACGGCCTCCCGCCCCTCGGGGACGTGGGGCCCCGCGAGGTGGACCCGGCCGGGGAAGCGGCGCGCGAGCTCCGTCGCGGCCGCCGCGGCCCGGGCCCGGTCCGCGAAGAGCCCGGCGCACGTCGGCCCGCTGCCGCTCACGAGGGCGACGTCGGCGCCCCGCTCCGCGAGGGCGTCGAGGGTCGCGCCGAGATCCGGCCGCAGCGAGAGCGCGGCCGGCTGGAGGTCGTTGACGCAGAGCGCCGGCGGGAGGTCCGCCGCCCCCGCCCGGACGGCGGCGAGCGCGTCGGCGAGCGCGTCGGACCCACGCGGCAGACCGAGGCGGTCGGCCTCGCGGAAGACGGCGGGGGTCGAGAGGCCCTCGTCGCTCGTGACGACGACGGCCGCGAAGCGGTCGGGGGAGGGATCGTCGACGCGCTCGACGGTCTCCCCCGCCCCGGTCCCGATCCAGCGCCCGGGCTCGACGAGCGCCGGCACGTCGGCGCCGAGCCGCGCGGCGACCCGCCGGCGGTCGGCGGCATCGCCGAGGAGCCCGGTCTCCTCGGCGAGGAGGCGGAGGACCGCCGCGGCGTCCGAGGACCCTCCCGCCATCCCGCCCGCGACGGGGATGCGCTTGCGCACCTCGACGCGCACGGGCGGACCGTCCCAGCCGCTCGCCTCTCGGAACGCGGTGACGGCCCGCAGCGCGAGGTCCGTCGCGGGGTCGTCGAGCGGCGGCTCGCAGACCGACTCGTCCGCGGGCCCCGCGGCCGGACCGATCACGACGTCGTCGGTGAGGTCGAGCGCCTGGAAGACGGTGACGAGCTCGTGGCGGCCGTCGCTCTCGCGGACGCCGCCGAGGAGGAGGCAGAGGTTCACCTTCGCGGGCGCGAGGGTGGAGGCTCTCATCGCAGCGCCTCCCACATCGCTCGCAGCTCCTGCGGCGAGAGCCGCTCGGCGCGCACGTCGGGCGGATGGCCAAGCGCAACGGCAGCCGCGCGGACGCGGTCGCGGAGCTCGTCCCCGGGGACGCCGTCGACGCCGCCGGCACGCGCGAGCGAGCCGGCCATCGCCTTGCGCCGGTGGGCGAAGGCGCGCTGCACGAACGTCCGCAGGGCCGGCTCGGCCGCCGGACCCCGCCGCTCGAGGACGACGAGGACGCTGTCGACGTTCGGGACCGGATGGAAGACGGTCCGCGCGACGGCGCGGTGGACGCGGACCTCGCACGCGAGCTGGGCGAGGACGCTCGGGACCCCGTACGCGGACGTCCCCGCCCGCGCGGCGAAGCGCTCACCGACCTCCTTCTGGACCATGGCGACCCATCGCCGGACCCCCTCCAGCTCTTCCACGGTGCGCAGGATCGCACCCGCGGCGATCCCGTACGGAAGATTCGCGACCACCTTCGTCGGCGCGGGGTCCAGCGCGCGGAGGTCGAGCTCCATCGCGTCGGCGAGGTGGAGGGTGACGCGGTCGCCGAACGGGTCGAGGGCGTCGCGCAGAGCCGGCTCGAGCGAGCGGTCGACCTCGACGACGTGGGTGTGCGCGCAGCGCTCGGCGAGGTGCTCGGAGAGGACCCCGAGGCCACCGCCGATCTCGAGGCACACGTCGTCCTCGGCGAGTTCCGCGGCGCGCGCGATGACGCCGAGGATGTTCGAGTCGATGAGGAAGTTCTGCCCGAGCTCGCGGCGCGGGCGCACCCCGAAGGCGCGGAGCCGACGGAGCGTCGGCTGCGCCGGCTCGCTCACCAGCCGAAGAGGGTCGCGGCGTTGCGCTCGACGAGCGCCTCGAGCTCCTCGTAGGCGAGCCCGCGGCGCTCCGCGACGAACCGCGCCGTGTGGACGACGAACGCGGGCGTGTTGCGCTCCTTGCGGACGGGCTGAGGGCTGAGGTACGGCGCGTCGGTCTCGACGAGGAGCCGGTCGGCCGGGACGCGCTCGGCGGCCTCCGCGAGATCCGTCGCCTTCGGGTAGGTGACGTTGCCGGCGAAGGAGAACCACCAGCCGGCCTCGACGCACTCGTCGAGGCGGTCCGGCATCGAGAAGCAGTGGAGGAGGACGGTGACCCCGTCGGCGTCCTCGCGCAGCGTCCGGATCGTCTCGTCCTCGGCGGCGCGCGTGTGGATGACGAGCGGCTTGCCGAGCTCGCGGGCGAGCGCGATCTGCGCGCGGAACGCGCGGTCCTGGTCGGCGCGCGGGGCGGTGTCGCGGTAGTGGTCGCGACCCGTCTCCCCGATCGCCGCGCAGCGCTCGTGGCGAGCGAGCGCCGCGAGATCCTCGAGCGCGGCGTCGTCGAAGCCCTCGGCGGCGTTCGGGTGCCGGCCGACCGCCGCCCACACCTCGGGGAACTCCTCGGCGGCGGCGAGCGCGGACCGGTTCGAGGCCTCGTCCATGCCGACCGTGAGGATGCGGGTGACGCCCGCCTCGCGCGCGGCCGCGACGAGCTCCGCGTTCGGCGGCGCGCACGAGTCGAGGTGCGTGTGCGAGTCGACCACGGTTCCGACTCGGAGACGTCAGGCGGCGCCCGCGGCGCCCGCGGGGCGGGCGGGTCCGGGATCCCTCGGGAAGAGCGGCTCGAGCGCGGCGACCTCCGTCACGGTCCCGGCGCGCAGCTTCGCGTGCTCGTAGGAGATGTCGGGGACGCCGAGCGCGCCGAGGAGCTTCCCGGTCGTCTCCGGCAGCCACGGAGTGAGGAGGACGCCGAGGACCCGCAGACCCTCGACGAGGGTGGCGAGCACGCGGTCGAGATCGGCGGACCGGTCGGGGTCCTTCGCCAGCGCCCACGGGGCCATCTCGTCGACGTACCGGTTCATGCGACGCACGCGCTGCCAGATCGCGTCGAGCGCCGGCGTCAGCTCGGCGCCGTCGACGAGGCGCGCGACCGTCTCGTCGAGGCCGTCGAAGTCCTCGACGAGGTCGACGTCGGCGCCGGGGACGTGACCGTCGCGGTACTTGCGGACCATCGCGATCGAGCGGCTCGCGAGGTTGCCGAGGCCGTTCGCCAGCTCGGACTCGTAGCGGCCCTCGAACGCCTCCGTCGACACGGAGCCGTCCTGGCCGAAGGTGACGTCGCGCAGGACGTAGTGGCGCAGCGCGTCGGTCCCGAAGCGGTCCATCACCTCGAACGGGTCGAGCACGTTGCCGAGCGACTTGCTCATCTTCTCGCCGTCCATGAGGAGGTAGCCGTGGACGACGACGTGCTCCGGGAGCGGGAGGTCGGCGGCCATGAGGAGGGCGGGCCAGTAGACGGTGTGGAACTTGAGGATGTCCTTGCCGATGACGTGGTGGTTCGCCGGCCAGAAGCGCTCCGTGAGGTCCTCGCCCTCGCGCGCGTAGGAGAGCGCGGTGTAGTAGTTGAGGAGCGCGTCGAACCAGACGTAGAAGACCTGGTCGGTGTCCCACGGGACCTCGACGCCCCAGCGGAACGTCGAGCGGCTGAGGCTGACGTCCTGCAGCCCGCCCTTGATGAAGCTGAGCGCCTCGTTGTAGCGGTGGCGCGGGGTCACGAAGTCGGGCGACCCCTCGTAGAGGGCCTCGAGCCGCTCCTGGAACTTCGACAGCGCGAAGAACCAGTTGTCCTGGCTCTCACGGGTGAGCTCGATGTGGTGGACCGGGCAGCGGTGGCCCTCCTCGATCTCGTTCTCCGACTTGAAGTCCGCGCAGCGCGGGCAGTACCAGCCCTCGTAGCGGCCCTCGTAGACGTAGCCGTTGTCCTTCACGCGGGTGAGGACCTCTTGCACCTTGCCGACGTGGCCGTCGTCGGTCGTGCGGATGAAGAAGTCGTTCGAGGCGTTCAGCCGCGGCATGAGCGCCCTGAAGCGCTCGGCGTTGCGGTCGGCGAGCTCCTGCGGCGAGACGCCCTCCTTCTCGGCGGCGAGCGCCACCGGCTCGCCGTGCTCGTCGGTGCCCGTGAGGAAGAAGACGTCGTCGCCGCGCTGGCGGTGGTGCCGGGCCATGACGTCGCAGGCGATCGTCGTGTACGCGTGACCGAGGTGCGGCGCGGCGTTGACGTAGTAGATCGGCGTGGTGACGTAGTAGTGGCCCATCGCCCGCGAGGCTACCGGGCGAGCGACGCGGGCTCGCGCGCGGCGACGGCGCGCCGGCGCCGCGCGCGCCGGCGGGCGACGCCGAGCGGCGTCCCGGCCGCGAGGAGGCCGAGGCCCACCCACGCGAGGGGCGGGACGGCGGCGGGCTG
>NZ_JBLKKY010000093.1:0-13154 GCF_059438195.1 Paraconexibacter sp. | reverse complement strand
CCTGTTCATCGGCCGCAGGCCGGGCACGGCGCCCGTCCGCTATCGCGCCATCCCCGAGAAGGGGAGCCGGCGCCGCCGCCGCTTCGATCGCGCGCTCGCCCACGCCCTCCTCGCGACGATGGTCCTCATCTCGCTGCTCTTCTGGGGGCCGATCCCCGCCGGCGGCCTCTGGGTGGCCTCGCAGGTGCAGTACCTCACGGACAACGTCGGCCTCGGGATCGCCGCCGGGTTCGGCAGCCTCATCGCCGTCCTCTTCGGCGGGCTCTCGCTCCTCAAGAGGCTCGACCAGGCCTGGATCCTCGTGCGCCGCGCCGGTGGCATCGATCAGCGCACCGGCGTTCTCGGCCGGGTCTTCGGCACGACCGCCGCCGTCGGCGCGGTCGTCTTCGCCGCCTGGCTCCTCCTCTTCGCCGGCCTCGGTCCGCAGCTCGCCCCGACCGGCGGCTGACGCGCGGGCATGGGGCTGCTCGACCGCTACCGCCAGTTCGAAGCGCTCGACGAGGAGGAGGTCAACCGCGGCCTCCGCGCCCGTGCGAAGGCCCGTCGCGAGCAGGCACTCGCGCGCACCGAGCCGCTCGACCTGCGGGCGACGACGTGGCCGGAGTACCCGCCCCACTCGGTCGTCAACGCGATCACCTTCGCGGCCCGGCGCGGCCTCCACTCCTACCTCGACCCGCACGCCGGCGAGCTGCGCGCGGAGCTCTCGCACATCCTCGGCGGCATCGCGCCGGAGCGGATCGTCGTCGGCGACGGCGCCGGGCAGCTCCTCGCGTCCGCCGCGACCGCGCTCATGGCCGACGGCGACGAGCTCGTCACCCCGTGGCCGGGCTACCCGCTGCACCCGATCGTCGCGCGCGCGGCCCGCGGCCGCGCCGTCCCGGTCGAGGGCTTCGCGGTCGATGCGCTCCTCTCCGCCGTCACCGCGCGCACGCGCATCGTCCTCGTCGCGAACCCGAACGACCCCACCGGCGAGCTCCTGGCGACCGCGGAGCTGCGCCGCCTCCTCGACGAGCTGCCGGAGCGCGTCGTCGTCATCCTCGACGAGGCGCTGCGCGACTACGTGGACGCCGAGGAGCGCGACGCCGCGCTCGCGCTCCAGGAGACCCACCCCCGCCTCCTCGTCGTGCGGTCGTTCTCGAAGGCCTGGGGCCTCGCGGGCCTGCGCTGCGGCTACGCGGTCGCCTCTGCGGAGGCCGAGTCGCTCCTGGAGCGCGTCCGTCCGCCGCTCGCCGCCGCCGAGCTCGCGCTCGCCGGCGCGCTCGACGTCGTCCGCCACCACCCTGGGCTCGCCGCGCAGCGGGCGGAGCTCGTCGCCGGGCACCGGCGTGCGCTGCTCGACGCCTTCGAGGAGCGCACGCGCGTGCGCGTCGCTCCGTCGCAGGCGAACGTCCTCTGGCTCGCCGCCGACGGCATCGCCGGCCCCGAGCTCGGCTCCCGGCTCGAGCGCCACGGCGTGCTCGTCCGCTCCGGCGCGCCGCTCGGGGATCCCGACCGCGTCCGCATGACGGTGCCGCACCGTCCCGAGGCCGTCGACCGCGTCGTCGCGGCGCTCGACGCGGCGCTGCGGGCCTAGTCGTCGGCGCTCTGCCGCAGCAGGGCGCCCGTCGTCTGCTCGAGGATCTTCCGCCAGGCGCCGGTCTCCTCCGGCTCCGTGTCGAAGTGGCGCACGACCTTGTTGACGCGCCCGGAGGAGATCTCGATCCCGTGCTTGGCGGCGACGGCGCGGTAGCGCTCGTAGTCCTCGGCGAGCTTGACGGTCACCGACTGGAAGCCGTGGCGGGCGATCTCGACCCGGCTCGTGAAGCTCATGATCGAGGTCTGGAACATGAGCTCGTCGTCGGGCTCGGGCTCGATGAGCACGATGTCGACACCGGGGTAGCGCGCCTCCCACTGCTTCTGCATCTCATGGAGCCGCTGGTGCGCGATGAGCTTGAAGACCTGGTAGCCGATCTGCGGGAAGCCCATGTCGCTGACGTGCTTCGCCCGCGAGCCGAAGAGCGTCGGCGTCCGCTGCGTGAAGTCGTTGACGTACGGGACGAGCGGGTTGATGACGACGACGAACTTCGCGCCCGCCTCGACCGCGATGTCGAGGTTCGTCGTCGAGACGATCCCGCCGTCGATGAACTCGCGGCCACGGATCTTCGTCGGCTTGTAGAGCATCGGCAGCGCGGTGCTCGCGCGCGCCGCCTGCGAGATCGGGATGTCCTCCCAGCCCTCCCCGCCGAAGACGATGCGCTCGCACGTGTCGAGGTCCGTCGCCGGGAGGTACAGCTCGGAGTCCAGCGCGCGGAAGTCGTCGCTGCGGTCGGGATCCGAGAGCACGGTCCGCAGGTAGGACTCGATGCCCGAGCCCGAGTAGAACCCGGACGGCAGGCCCTCCGCGAGCCCGAGGACGACGTCCATGAGGCTCACCTGCCCGAGACGCGGCGCGAGCTCGCGGGCGACCTGCACCGCGCGCAGCGGCATGAGCGCCCCCTTGCGCAGCCACTCGAGAGCGTTCGGGCGGAGCACCTGACCGAGGTCGATGTCCCGGAAGGGCGTCGGCACCTGCTGGTTGACGACCCGCATCATCTCCTCGGGCGTCACGCCGTTGGCCGCGAGCGCGGCGATGACGGAGCCGGCGCTCGTCCCGACGTACACGTCGAACTCGTTCACCGTCCGGTTGACGGAGAGGAGGTCGAGGGCCCGGAGCGCGCCGATCTCGTAGACGCCGCCGGTGAGGCCGCCGCCGCCGAGGACGAGAGCCGTCTTCGAGCGCTTGCGACGCCGCTTGCCCTGCGCTCCGGCCTTCTTCGGACGCGAGCCGCCGGGGTCGAGGGAGACGACCTTGCCCATCGGGCAAGTCTATTCGGCTGTCGCATGCCACCGGCCCCACCTCTATCCTGCCGCCGGCATGCCGTTCACCGTCCAGCGCCTCTCCCGAGCGGCGCGGCTCGCCGGTGTCGCCGCGGCGGGCACGCTCGCCGCCGTGCTCCCCACGGCCCCCGCGGCCGCGTACACCGCCGACGAGCTGAAGTCCTCGCTCTCCGGCACCCATCGTGCCCTGGGCTCCTCCGCGGGCGCGCTCGTCGTCGATCTCGAGACGGGGAAGACGCTCTTCTCGCGCCGCGCGACGACGCACCGGATCCCCGCCTCGAACGAGAAGCTCTTCACGACCGCCGCCGCGCTCCTGCGCTTCGGCCCGAGCGCCCGGCTCGAGACCGTCGTCTACACCCCCGGCGCCGATCCCCGACGGAACGGCACCGTCCCGAACCTCCACATCGTCGGCGGCGGCGATCCCGCGCTCGACGACGCCGCGCTGAAGGCCCTCGTCGCAGACCTCCGCGGCGCCGGTCTGCGCCGGGTGACGGGCAGCGTCCTCG
Organism: Paraconexibacter sp.; assembly: GCF_059438195.1. Taxonomy (NCBI): domain Bacteria; kingdom Bacillati; phylum Actinomycetota; class Thermoleophilia; order Solirubrobacterales; family Paraconexibacteraceae; genus Paraconexibacter; species Paraconexibacter sp. The sequence goes on along the minus strand of NZ_JBLKKY010000093.1, from coordinate 9,792 downwards.
CCGACGAGTCGCTCTTCGACACCCGCCGGGGCGGGCCCGACTCGCGCTACCGGCCCGATCAGTACCTCGGCGGCTGGCTCGGCGCCCTCACGTGGGCCCACGGCCGCCCCGACTACTCGGACGGCCCCGCGCTCAAGGCGGCGGAGCGCCTCCACGCGTTCCTGAAGGACGCGGGGGTGACGGTCGGCCGCTCGCCGCGGGTCCGCGCCCTCCCCCGCGCCGACGCCGCGCTCGAGACGCCGACCGCGCGCGCGGAGTCGCCCACGATGCGCACGCTCGTGCGGACGACGAACCGCCCGTCCGACAACTTCTACGCCGAGATGCTCGCGAAGGGGCTCGGCGCCCGGTACGGCACCGGGGGCACGACGGCCCGCGGGATGTCGGTCGTCCGCCGGACCCTGGAGGACGTGGACGTCGAGCCGCGCAAGCTCCGCGACGGCTCGGGCCTCTCGCGCGAGAACCGCACGAGTCCGCGCGAGGTCATGGACCTCCTCCGCCACATGCACGACCTCCGCCCGCAGGACGACGGCGTCACCGACGTCGACGCGCCCGGTGATGACGTCGGCGCGCAGGCGGCCGCCGACGGCGACCGCGGCGACGGCGGCGCGACCTACGACGCCTGGCGGACGTCCCTCGCGGTCGCCGGCCGCTCCGGGACGCTGCGCAAGCGCATGCGCGACACCGCCGCAGAAGGCCGCTGCCGGGCGAAGACCGGCACCCTGCGCGAGGTGAGCGCCCTCGCCGGCTACTGCGAGACGACCTCCGGACGCGACGTCGCGTTCGTCTTCCTCGAGAACCGCGTCGACACCTACCGCGCGAAGAAGCTCGAGGACCGCATGGTCGCGCGGATCGCCCGCTACGAGGGGTAGCCCCGGCGCCCCGCGCGAGTCACTCCGCCGGCGCGGCGCCCTGCCCGATCGGCACGCCCGGCAGCGCCGTGACGCCGCCGAGGTCGTAGCCGGAGCGCGCGAGCTTCGCCCGGGCCTCCGCCATGCGCGCGAACGCGGCCTGCATCTCGGGGCGCTCGGCGAGGCGCTCCGCGAACCGCGTCGCCGCGGCCCGCGACTCCTCCTCGTCGCCCTTCGCCCCGAGGGTCTCCTCGAACGTCTGCGCCGAGAGGTCGAGAAGGTCGCCGAGGAGCTCGGGACGGCTGAGGTCGCGCACGCCGGCGACGTACTGCGCGTGGGCGTCGGCGACGTTGTCCGGCGGGTCGACCTCCGCGAGCGACGACGCGATCAGCGGGAGCAGCTCGGCCGCGTACGCGCGCGCGAAGGCGAGGCGCTCCTCGGTCGAGGCCTCCGCGCCCGGCTGATCCCCCGCCCGGTCGGCGGCCTCCTTCGCCGACTCCTCGAGCGCCTCGACGAACGAGCGCTCGTACTCGCTGCTGCCGCCGGCCGCCGTCGTGGCGTCCTCGTCGGGGCTGCAGCCCGCGGCGAGGAGGGCGAGACATGCGACGGCAGCGGCGAGGGCGGCTCTCATGAGCGGAATCCTTCCACGCGGGCCGCGCCGGAGGCGTCAGGGAGCGGCTCCCACGGGCCCCTCCCGCGGAAACGCCCCGCCGCGGGTCCTTGCGACCCCCGGCCGGGGCATGCAGACTGATGCTCCGGCATGGCGACGATCGACGACACGGCCCACGCCGCGACGCTCGCAGCACCCCCGCTCGGCGGGCCCCGCGCGCCCCGGATCGCCCAGACCCTCGCGGGCGTCTTCGCGCCCTACGCGAGCCGGCGGCGGCTGCGCTCCCGCTACGGGCCCGTCTTCGAGACGAACGACGCGCTCGTCGGGCGGCTCGTCCACGTCGCCGACCGCGCGCTCGTCGAGGAGATGTTCAAGTGGAAGCCCGGCCAGTACGTCGTCGGCGCGCCGCGGGAGAAGATCATGGGGCCGGTCACGGGCCCGCGCTCGATCCTCCTCCTGGACGGCGACCCGCACCTGCGGATGCGCCGCCTCATGCTGCCGCCCTTCCACGGCGAGGCGATCGCCGGCTACGAGCAGCAGGTGACCGACATCGTCGACCGCGCGATCGACCGCTGGGCGCCCGGCGAGACGATCCGGACGCGCGGCGTCGGCCAGGACGTCACGCTCGAGATCATCATCCGCGTCGTGTTCGGCGTGAACGACGCCGAGCGCGTCGCGCGGCTCACCGCCCTCCTCCCGCGGCTCTCGGGCGTCAATCCGCTCCTCATGCTCGTGCAGCGGGACCTCGGGCCGCTGCGCGTCTGGTCGCGCTTCCTCGCCCTGCGGGACGAGATCGACGCGATGCTCTTCGACGAGATCGCCCGTCGGCGCACATGCGACGAGGACGCGTCCTCGGACGTGCTCGCGCTCCTCCTCGCGACGCGCGACGAGAACGGGCTGCCGCTGAGCGACGAGGAGCTGCGCGACGAGCTCATCACGATCCTCCTCGCCGGGAACGAGACGACCGCGACCCAGGTCGGCTGGACGTTCGAGCGCCTGCTGCGCACCCCGTCGGCGCTCGCGCGGCTCACCGACGAGGTGCGCTCCACCGGCCCGGGCGTCTACCTCGACGCGACGATCAAGGAGTCGCTGCGGCTCCGGCCCGTCGTCCCCGAGGTCTTCCGGATGCCCTCCGAGGAGATCGAGCTCGGCGGCCACCGGTTCGCTGCCGGCACGCAGCTCTGCGCCTCGATGTACCTCGTGCAGACGGACCCCGCGCTCTACGGTCCCGACCCGATCGCCTTCCGGCCGGAGCGCTTCCTCGAGGGCGCCCCCGAGCCGTATTCGTGGGTCCCGTTCGGCGGCGGGGTGCGCCGCTGCCTCGGCGCCGCCTTCGCGGAGCTCGAGATGCGCGTCGTCATCGCGCGGATCCTCCAGCGGGCGACGCTCGTCGCCCCTCGCCGCCGACCGGAAGCGGCGCGGTTCGCGGGCGTCACCGCCATCCCGACGCGGGGCGGCGAGGCCCGGATCACCGAGGTCCGCGGGCGCGACGGCTGACGGGACGGGCGCGGCGCTGGACGACCTCGGCACGCCGCTGTCGTCGCGTCCCGACCCGCGAGAGCGGCCGGCCGGGCCCGGGTGGCCTCGCGGCCCCGGGCCCGGTCACCGGCTCTCGTCTACGAGGGACCCCTGACGACCTCGCACGCCGCGGTCGTCGTGTCCACCCCCGACGCGGTGAGGCACCTGTCGGGCGCGCCGTCCCCGCCGTCGAGGTGATCGTCTCCGGCGGCGCCGCTCAGGCGATCGACGCCGGCACCTCCGAGAAGCGTGTCGTCGCCGGCCGCCCCGGCGAGGTGGTCGTCACCGGTCCCGCCTGCGAGATGGTCGTTCCCGGCGCTGCCGGCCAGGTGGTCGTCACCCGCGCCGCCGCAGATGACGTCGTCACCGGCGCCCCCCGCGATCTCGTCGTCGCCGCCGAGGCCGTCGATGACGTCATCGCCGGACGTGCCCTCGAGGACGTCGTCGCCCGACGTGCCGACGATCGTCGCCGGAAGCCCGTTGCAGCCGGCGCTGACGGTGAGGCTCACCGTCGCGACGTTCGAGTCGGCCGCGCCGTCGTTCGCCTTGTAGGTGAACGAGTCGGCGCCCACGTAGCCCTCGACGGGCTGGTACGTGAAGGAGCCGTCGGCGTTGAGCGTCAGCGTGCCGTGTGACGGACCGCCCACGAGGACGGCGGTCAGGCTGTCGCCGTCGGCGTCCGTGTCGTTGCCGAGGACGCCCGGGGCCGTGACGACGAGCGGCGTGTCGGAGCCCGCGTGCGAGTAGGCGTCGTCGACCGCGACCGGCGCCGCGTTGTCGGCGACGTAGGTCTTGAAGGCGAGATCGCGCGAGCCGATCGCCGGCCAGCTCGTGGACGGCGGGGACGACGGCGAGAGGTAGGCCGCGCCGTTCACGTAGGGATCGGTGTCCTCCGAGATGCCCCACGTGTAGAGATCGGCGCCGCTGGTGTACGCGACGATCGCGTACGTCGACCCGGTCGTCACGGCCATCGGTGACGAGAGCGGCACCTCGACCCAATCGCCCGTGTCCGTGATGCTCGAGCCCGGCACCGTCTCGGTCGCCAGCACGGTCGTGCCGGGCACACCGCCGACGACGTTCCGCATCTCGAGCGTGACGTCGGCGGTCGCGGTCCCGCGGATGTCGCGGAGATGGACGTCGACCTTGTCGAGGCTGCCGGTCATCCCGGCCGTGAACTTCTGCGCGGGGCTCACGCTGCGGCCGTCGGGCTCGTCGGGGCCCCCGACCGGCATGAGCAGCGAGGACACACCTGTCTGCGATTGATCGAGCGTCCCGGCGGCTGCCGTCGCGGGGACGGCGAGCGCCGCGATGGCGACGAGGGCGAGAGCGCGACCGCGAGGGGTCCTCCGGCGCGCCCTGGTCGGTGAAGAGAACATCGGGCCTCCTTCTGGGAACAGCGGCTGGCGACCACCGTCCCATCACCGGCCCGTCGGCGGCATCCGTAATCGTCCGCGCCCCGATGGGGGATGAGTTCCGAGGCTCTCCTCAGAACAGCGTCTGCTGTCGCGGGACCTCGGGAGCCGGCAGACGCGCTCGCGGCGCCTCGCCCTCGAAGCGCTCGAAGCGCCCCGCGCGGCGGCCCTCCTGACGCTGTCCGAGAAGTCCCGCGAGACGCGCCTTCTCGGCCGCCGGGAGGTACGCGCCACGCGCGTAGAGCCGCTCGTAGCGCTCGACGAGGTCGGGCCGCTCGCTGCGCAGCCAGTCCATGAACACGTCGCGGACCTCGCCGCGGAGGTGGAGGCCGATGCCGCCGATGCTCGTCGCGCCGGCCTCGGTCGCGAGAGCGAGGATCTCCTCGACCTGCCTGGGGTCGTCGTTGATGCCGGGCATGAGCGGCGCGACGAGGACCCCCGTCGGGATCCCCGCGCGATTGAGCTCGGCGACCGCCTCGAGCCGCGCCCGCGGGTTCGGCGTGCGCGGCTCGGTCGCCCGCCACGCCTTCTCGTCGATCGTCGGCACGCTGAGGTTCGCGTGGACGTCCGTCACCGCGGCGATCTCCTTCAGGAGGTCGAGGTCACGCAGGACGAGCGGCGACTTCGTGAGCACCGAGCACGGCGTGCGGCTGTCCCGGAGCGCCGCCCAGACGCCGCGCATGAGCCGATAGCGCCCCTCCACCCACTGGTACGGGTCGGTGTTGGTCCCCATCGCGACGTGCTCACGCGCCCACGACGGCCGCGAGAGCTCGGCACGCAGCACGTCGGGGACGTTCACCTTCACGACGATCTCGCGCTCGAAGTCCCGCCCCGCGTCGAGGTCGAGGAAGCGGTGCGTGTCGCGAGCGAAGCAGTAGGTGCACGCATGCGCGCAGCCCCTGTAGGGGTTGACCGTCCACCGGAACGGCATGCGCGACGCGCGGGGGACGCGGTTGAGCGCGCTGCGCGCGTGGACCTCGTAGAAGCGCGTGTCGAGAGCCTCGGGCGCGTCGAAACGCCGGACCGTCGGAGGGGCTTCGAGGCTGCTCCAGCGCACGAACACACGTTCGCACACGGGCAGGACGGACGCGCTACTCGGCGGGGCGGTCGCCGTCCCCGCCCGGCGGCTCCTCGCCCCGCAGCAGCGCCTCGAGGCCGGCCTCGTCGACCACCTGCACGCCGAGGCGCTCGGCCTTCTCGAGCTTCGAGCCGGCCGCCTCGCCGGCGACGACGTACGACGTCTTCTTCGACACCGACGAGGTGACGCGGCCGCCCGCGGCGAGGATCCGCTCGGTCGCCTGCTCGCGCGTGAGCGTGGGCAGCGTCCCCGTGAGGACGACCGTCGCGTCGCTCAGCGGGCCCTCGCCCGGAGGCGGCCCCTCCTCCTCGAACCGCAGACCCTCGGCGCGGAGGTCGGCGATGAGGGTGCGCATGTCCTCGTGCGCGAGCTGGTCGTGGATCGTCTGCGCGCCGATCGGCCCGATGCCGGGCGTCGCCTCGATCTCCTCCGCGCTCGCGGCCATGAGCGCGTCGATCGAGCGGAAGCGCTGCGCGAGGTTGCGCCCCGTCACCTCGCCGACCTCCTCGATCCCGAGCGCGAAGAGGACGCGGCCGAACGGGCGCTCCTTCGACGCCGCGATCGCGTCGACGATGCGACGCGCGCTCACCTCGCCGAACCCCTCGAGCGCCTCGATCGGCTCGGACTCGAGGCGGTAGAGATCCCCGGCGGTCTTCACGAGCCCCTTGTCCATGAAGAGCGCGACCTGCTTCTCCCCGACGCCGTCGATGTCCATCGCGCCGCGCGAGACGAAGTGCTTGAGGAGCTGCCACTGCCGGCCCGGGCACTCGCGGTTGGGGCACTTCGTGAAGACGTGCCCCTCGGGCTTCACCGTGTCGGTGCCGCAGACCGGGCACCGGGCCGGCGGCCGTGGCGGATCGGCGCGGTCCGGGCTCTCGGCGGCGTGCGGGGCGGGCGAGATGACCTGCGGGATGACGTCGCCGGCGCGGAGCACGATGACCTCGTCGCCCGGGCGGAGGTCCTTGCGCGCGAGGTCCTCCTCGTTGTGCAGCGTCGCGAGCTTCACCGTGACGCCGCCGACGTGGACCGGCTCGAGGACGGCGAACGGATGGAGGTCCCCGAACTTCCCCACGTTCCACGAGACCTCGTGCAGGGTCGTCACCGCGGTGGTCGGCGGGAACTTCCAGGCGATCGCCCAGCGCGGGTCGCGGCCGACGACGCCGAGGCGACGCTGCAGCTCGTGGTCGTCGACCTTGACGACGACGCCGTCGATCTCGAAGTCGAGCGTCGCGCGGCGCTCCTGCCAGTCGAGGCACTGGGCGATGACGGCCTCTTCGTCGTCGAGCGCCGTGATCCCCTCGTTGATGGGGAAGCCCCGCTCGCGAAGCCAGTCGAGCGCGGCGGCGTGGCCCTCGACCTCGAGGCCCTCGTGGGCGCCGACGCCGTAGGCCCACATCGACAGCGGTCGCTGCGCCGCGAGCTTCGGGTCGAGCTGGCGGATCGTGCCCGCGGCGCTGTTGCGCGGGTTCATGAACGTCGAGAGCCCCTCCTCCGCGCGGCGCTCGTTGAGCGCCTGGAAGTCCGGGAGACGCATGTAGATCTCGCCGCGGACCTCGACGAGGGGCGGGGCGTCCTCGATCGTGAGGGGCACCTGGCCGATCGTGCGCAGGTTGTGCGTGACGTCCTCGCCGACCTCGCCGTTGCCGCGGGTCGCGCCGCGCTCGAGGACGCCGTCGCGGTAGACGAGCGAGATCGCGAGGCCGTCCACCTTCGGCTCGCAGACGAAGCGGAAGGCGGGATCCTCGATGCCCTCCCGAGCGAGGTGGTTGCGCATCCGCTCGACCCACGCGCGCAGCTCCTCGGCGCTCCGCGCGTTCGCGAGCGAGAGCATCGGCTGGAGGTGACGGACCTTCTCGAGCTTCGAGATCGGCTCGCCGCCGATCCGCTGCGTCGGCGAGTCCGGCGTGACGATGTCGGGGAACGCCGCCTCGATCGCCCGCAGCTCGTCGAGCATCGCGTCGTAGACGTCATCGCCGATCTCGGGGTCGTCGAGGACGTAGTAGCGGTGCCCGTGGTAGGCGAGCTGCTCGCGGAGCTCATCGGCCCGCGCGGACGCCGCGTCGCGGTCGTCGGGGACGTCGAAGCGCTCCGACGGCGCGCTCACTCCCCGCCGACCTCCCGGGACGCCGGCTCGAGCAGCCGCGAGAGGTCGTGCATCGTGAGGTCGCCGATGCCGTCGTGCTGCGTGAGGTCGAGGTGGATCGGCGTCACGGCGATGCGCCCCGCGTGGACGGCGGCGAGGTCGGTCCCCGGCTCGTCCTCGAACCCGGGGTCGCTGCCGTAGATCCAGAACCGCTTGCGCCGCCCCTCCTCGTCCTCGTCCTCGAGCTGGAGCTGGTCGCGGTAGATGCGCTTGCCGAGCCGCGTCACCTCGACGCCGTGCGGCTCGCCGGCCGGGATGTTGACGTTGAGGAGAGTCGCGGGCGGGAGCGGGATCGCGTCGAGCTCGGCGACGATGCGCGCCACGAACGCCGCGCCGACGTCGAAGCCGAACGTCCTGCCGAGGCGGAAGTCCATCTCGCGGTCCTCGGACTGCTGGGAGGCCGCGATCGCGGGCAGCCCGAGGATGAGGCCCTCCATCGCGGCGGCCACCGTCCCCGAGTAGGTGATGTCGTCGCCGAGGTTCGAGCCGTGGTTGATGCCGCTGAGGACGACGTCCGGCATGAAGCCCTCGACGAGCCCGAGCGACGCGAGCCGCACGCAGTCGACGGGCATGCCGTCGGTCGCGAAGCCGTGCGTGCCGTCGTCGAAGTCGACGCGCTCGACGACGAGCGGCCGGCGGATCGTGATGCCGCGGCCGACCGCGGTCCGGTTGCGGTCGGGGGCGATGACGACGACCTCGACGCCGGGCGTGGCGACGAGCGCGCGACGCAGCGCCTGCAGGCCCTCGGCCTCGATCCCGTCGTCGTTGGTGAGAAGGACGCGCACGGACAGGGGAACCTAGTACACGTGGCCGTTGGTCCCGCCCGGGGCACCGGAAGGCATCGTCGTGGCTGACGCGTTCGGACGGCGCAGTGCGTGCCGGTGGCACGTGCCAGTCGTCCGGGCGGGTCAGGCGCGGCGAGGCGTCCGGGGGTCCCGCGGGACCTGCGGCTGCGGGTACGAGCGATCGGGGTAGTCGATCCGCTCGAGGGTGAGGCCGTGCGGCGGCGCGGTCGGCCCCGCGTCGCGGCGGTGCGCCCCCTCGAGGAGAGCAGCGAACGACGCGAGGTCGCGCCGGCCGCCGGCGACCTCCAGCATCGTGCCGACGAGGATGCGGTTCATGTGGCGCATGAACGCGTCGGCGCGGATCGTGAAGTCCAGCCCGTCGGGGACGTCCTGCCATGCGGCCGCGAGGACGACGCGGTGGAAGTGGACGTGGTCGGTGATCGTCGGCGTGAACGCCGTGAAGTCGTGGCGGCCGGGCAGGAGCGCGGCGCACTCGTCGAGCAGGGCGCGGTCGACGCGGTGCGGGTTGTGGAGCGCCACGGCGCGGACGAAGACCGGCGGGGCCGCCCGCGTCACGACGCGGTACCGATAGGCCCGCGAGACGGCGTCGCGCCGCGCGTCGAAGCCCGGCGCCGCCTCCTCGCAGGAGAGGACGGCGACGTCGGGCGGCAGCAGCGCGTTGAGCGCGCGCACGGCGACCGGCTCGCCCTCGTACGACGCGACCTGCCCCGAGGCGTGGACGCCGCGGTCGGTGCGGCCGCCGACGGTGAGCGTGACGTCGTGGCGGGCGAGGACGGCGAGGGCGCGCTCGAGCTCGCCCTGGACGGTCCGCAGTCCCGGCTGGCGCGCCCAGCCGGCGAAGTCGCTGCCGTCGTACTCGATCAGGAGGCGCGCCGTCGTCACGAGCCGGCGCGGATCGCCTCCGCGTAGGCGAGGCGGCGCGCCTCGTCGAGGACCGCGAACGTCACCCGCTCGACGACGGCTTGGACGGCGAGAGCCTCGCGGACCGCGCGGACGGCGACTGGGGCCGCGAGCTCGACCGGATAGCCGTAGATCCCGGTGGAGATCGCCGGGAACGCGAGCGTCCGGGCGCCGCGCTCCGCCGCGAGCTCGACGGAGCGCCGGTGGGCGGAAGCGAGGAGGTCGGCCTCGCCCCGCGCGCCGCCGTGCCAGACCGGCCCGACGGCGTGGACGATGTGCCGGGCGGGGAGCCCGTGACCGGCGGTCGCCTTCGCGTCCCCGGTCGCGCAGCCGCCGAGGCGCCGGCACTCCTCGAGGAGCGCCGGACCGGCGGCACGATGGATCGCGCCGTCGACGCCGCCGCCCCCGGCGGCGTCGACGGCGCAATTGTCAAATGTTGTGGATAGGGCGATGAAGGGTGATCAGGCGGCGACCTTC
>NZ_JBLKKY010000092.1:0-13268 GCF_059438195.1 Paraconexibacter sp. | reverse complement strand
TCGTCTCGTAGGGCCGCCCGAGGTTGTGGGCGAGCACGTTGAGCCGGCCGCGGTGCGCCATGCCGACGACGACCTCGCGGGCGCCGTCGCCCGCCGCGATCTGGATGATCTCGTCGATCATCGGGACCGTCATGTCGAGGCCCTCGATCGAGAACTGCTTCTGACCGAGGTACGCCTTGTGCATGAAGCGCTCGAAGCCGTCGACCTCGATGAGGCGCTTGAGGAGCGCCTTCTTCTCCTCGCCGGCGAGCACGCCCCGGAAGGCCCCCGACTCGATGCGCTCGCGCAGCCACGTGCGCTGCCGGTGGCTCGCGATGTGCTCGACCTCGTAGGCGATCGTCCCGCAGTAGGTGTCGCGGAGGTGCGGCAGGGCGTCGGCGAGCGTCTCCCCGCTCACGTGCGTGCGGAGGATCTTCAGCGGGATCCGCCGCATGATGTCCTCGCTGAGGCCGAGCGGCTCGGGGTCGAGCGCCGGATCGCCCGCGGGCGGCGTGCCGAGCGGGTCGAGCTTCGCGGCGAGGTGGCCGTGCGTCCGGTAGGCCTTGAGGAGCGACGTCGCCGCCTGGACGGCCTGCAGGAGCTCCTCGTCGACGACCGCGGGCGCCGCGGGGGTGCCGGGCGCCGGCGCGGCGGCCGGGGCGGCGGGCATCGCCGGGGTCGGCAGCTCGGGGGCCGGCGGGACGCTGGCGACCCCGAGGTCGGCGAAGACCTTCTCGTAGAACCCGTGGTCGCCCTGGAGGTACTCCTCGACGACCTTGAGGAACTGACCCGACTCCGCGCCCTGGATGATGCGGTGGTCGTAGGTCGAGGTCATCGTCATGACCTTCTCGGCGCCGATCTGCGCGCCGATGTTCCCGAGCCCGACGGGGTAGGCGATCGAGCCGGTCGCGATGATCGTGCCCTGGCCGACCATCAGCCGCGGGACGGAGGCGATCGTCCCGATCCCGCCGGGGTTCGTGAGCGAGATGTTCGCGCCCGCGAGGTCGTCGGCGGTGAGCTTGTTGTCGCGCGCTCGCGCGATGAGGTCGCCGAACGCGTCGAGGAACCCCTGGAAGGTGAGGCGGCCCGCGTCGCGGATGACCGGGACCATGAGGGTCCGGCTGCCGTCCTTCTTCTCGACGTCGACGGCGATCCCGAGGTTCACCTGGGCGTCGTCGATGCGGTGCGGCTTGCCGTCCACCTCGTCGAAGTGGTGCGCCATCACCGGCATGTCGTCGGTCGCCGCGCGCGCGATCGCGTAGGCGATGAGGTGCGTGAACGAGACCTTGTGGCCGGCCTCCTTCAGCTGCTTGCGCCGGCCGTCCATCTGCGTGACGGTGACCGTGCGGAACGACGTCGCGGTCGGGATCGCGCGCGACTCGTCCATGTAGCGGGCGAGCATCGCCGCGCCGCCCTTGATCGGCGTGCTCGACGCCTCGGCCGCGGCGGCGACCGCGCCGTTCGGCGACGCGCCGTTCGCGGAGCCGCGGCCGTCCTTCGCCGCGAGGACGTCCGACTTCGTGATGCGCCCGCCCGGGCCCGTTCCCGCGACGCCGGAGACGTCGACGCCCTCGGCGGCGGCGACGCGTGCGGCGACCGGCGAGATGCTCGCGCCCTCCGGGAGCGGCGCCGCGTCGCCCGAGGGGCCGCGGTCCGCGTCGGCGGCGGCCGGTGCCGTGTCGCCGCCCGACGGCGCGGACGACGCAGCGCCCGCGCCCGTCTCCATCCGCGCGATGACCTGGCCGACGGTGACGGTGTCGCCCTCGGCGGCGAGGACCTCGGTGATCGTGCCGGCCCCGGGCGCGGGCAGCTCGACGTCGACCTTGTCGGTCGAGATCTCGACGATCGTCTCGTCCGCCTCGACGCTCTGGCCGACCTCGACGTGCCACTCGAGGATCGTGCCCTCGGTCACCGACTCGCCGGCGCCGGGCGTGACGATGTCGACGATCTGGCCCGCACCGCCGTCGGACGACGGGCCCCCGGCTTCGGGCTCGCCCTCCGCCTGGTCGGCCTCCGTCGTCGCGGGGTCGACGGCGCCGTCGCCCTCGTCCACGACGCCCGTCGTCGCCACCTCGTCGCCCGTGGCGCCGTTCCCAGCGGCGGGCGGTCCGGCGCCGTCCGGGGTGAGCTCGGCGAGCACCTGCCCGACGTTCACGGTGTCGCCCTCGGCGACGTGGAGCTTCGCGACCGTGCCGGAGGCAGGCGCCGGGACCTCGACGTCGACCTTGTCGGTCGAGATCTCGACGATCGTCTCGCCCTCGGAGATGTGGTCGCCCTCGCTGACGTGCCATTCGAGGATCTCGCCCTCGGTCACCGACTCGCCCGCGCCGGGAGCGACCACCTCGATCGTCGTATTCACGGCCATGGGGACTGACTCTAGCGCGCCCGTGGCGTGGCCACGGATGGCCGCTTGGGCCGATCACCACTCGGTCACATGGTGCGTCGGGCCAAGCGGTCCTGCCGGACGAACTCGGCGGTGCCGATGAACGGCCCGACGGCGCCGAGGACGGCGATCGCCGTCGCCAGTCGCAGGTCGATCAGCCGGCGTCGGACACCGGCGAAGGCGAGGGCGCACATCGCGAACCAGCCGAGCCCGTGCCCCCACCCGCACACGTACTTCACATCGTCCCAGCCCTGCCACCAGGAGAGCAGCAGGACGGCGTAGATCGTCGAGTGCGTGAAGGAGGCCGCCTTGAGGCGCGCGCGCGTGAGGGTCACGTCGAGGGGGCCGCTCAGGGGGCGAGCAGCGAGGCCATCCGCCGCAGCGGCTCGTCGGCCTCGTCCGGCCAGTCGGCGATGTCCGCCGGCCACCACGCGTAGGCGTCGTGCTCGGGGTCCATGACGAGCTCCTCGTCGGCGCCCTCCGGCAGCCACGCCTGGCCGACGACGAGGATCATCTGGTGCGGGAGGCGGACGAGGGCGTCGACCTGGAGCGACGCGGCCTCGACCGCCCACTCCTCGTGGAGCTCGCGGGCGAGCGTCTCCGCGGGGGACTCGCCGACGTCGACGGCCCCGCCGGCGCCGAGCGCCCAGCGCCCGGCCCACGTCGCGAGCCACTCCGCGCGGCGGCCGGCGAGCCACCGGCCGTCGTGGGAGCGCGTGACGCAGAGCGCGGACATCGACTGCGACGCGTCCTGCTCGACGAGGCGCAGGCCCCAGCGCAGCGGCTGCAGCTCGAGGTGGAGGCGGCCGTCGCGCTCGGCGTGCGAGACGAGGCGGGCGCCGAGCCCGTCGTGGCTCGGCGAGCCGCGCTCGGCGAGCGCCGTCATCGCCGCGTCGGCGGCCGCGGTCGCCTCCGGTGAGGGCTCGAAGTGCTCGGGGAGCCAGAGGGTCTCGATGTCGCGCGCGGCCCAGGGACCGCGCGCCATGATCCCGGCGGTGAGCGAGGTCTGCGCGTCGGACTTCGAGGCCATCTTCCTCAAGGGTACGAGGTCGGCGGGTCGGGGGGCGACTTTCGGCCGCTCCGCGAGGCCTGTCGCCCCCGACCGGGGGGACCAGCCGACCGGTGGCCCTACGTCGGCTTGCGGGCGAGGAGCGAGATGCTCTTCACCCCGTACTTCGAGCTCGCGTCGAGCGCCTGCTGGGAGATGAACTCGTACGGGTTCTCCCGGACCGCGACGACGTCGAGCCCGGCCGCCTCGATCGCTGCCCGGTACGCTTCCTCCTGTGCGGCCCCGCCGATGCAGGAGGCCCAGAGGTCGGCGTTCGCGACGATCGCGTCGGTGAGCTGCGACTCGCTCACGATGTCGGCGATCGCGAGCCGCCCTCCGGGACGGAGCGCGCGGGCCGCCTCGCCGAAGACGCGCGGCTTGTCCGGCGAGAGGTTGATGACGCCGTTCGAGATGACGCAGTCGACGGATTCGTCCTCCACGGGAAGGTCCGCGATCGAGCCGCGCCGGAACTCGATCTCGGCGTGGCCGCCGAGCGAGGCGAGGCGCTCCCCCTTCTCCGCCTGCTCCTCCGTGAAGTCGACGCCGATGACCCGGCCGCTCGGCCCGACGAGCGCCGCGGCGCAGAAGACGTCGGTGCCCGATCCGGATCCGAGGTCGAGGACGGACTCGCCCTCGCCGAGCTCGGCGAGGTCGAAGAACCAGCCGACGCCCGCGAAGGACTCGAGCGCGCCGCCGGGCACGCGCGCCAGGAGGTCGTCGGGATATCCGAGCGCTCGCGCGAGGTCGCCGCCGAGCTCGAAGTGGAAGTCGCCGTCTGGGCGCTGCGCGACGTCGCGGTACATCGCCTTCACCTTCGACTCGAGCGCCTGCTGGTCGACGGTCGTCGTCGTGGGCTCCATGGGGATCCTCCTTCGGTCAGTAGCTGAACACGGACGCCGCGCCGTCGCCGATCCACTCCCAGAGAGGGGTCGCGCCGGCGAGGCGCGCGTTCGCGGCGAGGTCGCCCTCGGAGAGCCGCCGGGCGGAGAAGCAGATCGGGCAGACGAGGAGCTCGCCGCCGCCGTCGCGGTACGTCGCCGACAGCTCTGCGAGCGGCGGGGTGCCGGACGCCTCGATCGCGTCGGCGTAGGCGGGGATCGCGACGCGCACGGCCTCCTTGGTGAGGAACATCGCGACGGGCCGGCCCTTCCCCAGGGCGGCGTTCGCGACGAGGAACGCGACCGTCACCCGCTCGGGGTCTTCTCCGGCCGTCGCGAGGTTGACGACGACGCGATCGTTCTGCTCGGACATCCCTCTCCTTCGGGTGCTCGCCGTGGACGTGGCCGATCATGGGCGAGCATCGGCGCGGGCGCATCGGGAGCGCCCCCGAGGCGGCCCCCGGGACTTTCGGCTCTGCCCCTGATCTGCGAGCATCGCGGGCAGGTCAGCGTCGGCGCGACGTCGTGATGGAGTCGCCACCCGACACTCCGGTCCTTCTCGAGCGCGAGGAGGAGATCGCACGGATCGCGGCGGCGGTCGCGACCGCCGCTGTCGGCCGAGGCAGGGCGCTCGTCGTCGAGGGTCCGCCGGGCATCGGCAAGACGTCGCTGCTCGAGCGCGCACGTCACCTCGCCGAGGCCGAGGGCGTCCGGCCGCTCACGGCTCGCCCGACCGAGCTCGAGCGAGAGCACCCCTTCGGGGTCGTCCGCCGGCTGCTCGAGCCCGCGGTGCGGGCGTCCGACGGTCGGCGCCCGAGCGAGCTCCTCGCGGGTGCGCCGGCCGCCGCCTCGGTCCTCGGCCGCGGCGAGGCCCCGCCGGGGGGCCCTGGACCGCACTGGGCGGTGCTCGAGGATCTCCACGCGTTGCTGCGAGCGCTGTGCGCCGAGCGTCCGGTCGCGCTCCTCGTCGACGACGCGCAGTGGGCCGATGCCGATTCCCGGAGGTTCCTCGCGTTCCTCGCGCCGCGCCTCGATGCGCTCCGGGCGCTCCTCGTCGTCGCCGCGCGGCCGGACGAGTCGCCGGACGACGGATTCTTCGGCCGCACCGCATCGGACCCCGCCGCACGGCCGATCGCGCCGCGCCCGCTCTCCGCCGACGCGTGCGCGGTCCTCGTCGAGACGACGGTCGGACCAGCGGATCCGGCCTTCGCCGATGCGTGTCGCGTCGCGACGGGCGGCAACCCGTTCCATCTCCGCGCGCTCCTCGACGAGGTCCTCCGGCGGGGGATCACGCCGACGAGGACGGCGGCGCCCCGCGTCGCAGAGCTCGGCCCGCGTTCCGTCGCCGAGACGACCGCCGCGCGGATCTCCTCGCTGTCACCCGCCGCGCCCGCGGTCGCGGCCGCGCTGGTGGTGCTCGGGGACGACGCGACGCCGGCGAACGTCGCGGCGCTCGCGGACGTCGACCGGGCGGACGCGCTCGTCGCCCTCGAGGAGCTCGCGGACGCGGGGCTCGTCGAGGCCGGCGCGCCGGCCCGCTACCGCCACCCGATCATCCGCGCCGCGGTCGAGGGAAGCCACTCGCCGGCGCGGATCGCGCTCCTCCACGAGCGTGCGGCGGCGATCCTCGCCGCTCTCGGCGTCGAGGGCGAGCGGATCGCCTCGCATCTGCTCGCCGTCCCGCCCGCCGGCGAGGCCTCTCGGGTCGCGACGCTCCGCCGGGCGGCCGCGGACGCCTTGCGCCGCGGCGCCTCGTCCACCGCGGTCGCCTACCTGCGCAGGGCGATCCGGGAGCCGCCGCCCGTCGGAGATCGCGCCGACGTGCTCATCGAGCTCAGCGAGGCGGAGATGCTCGTGGACGGCCCTGCCGCGATCGACCGCCTCTTCGCTGCGCTCAGCGTCGACGGGATCGATCGCGGCCGCCGCGCCGAGATCGCGACGATGCTCGCGCGCGCGCTCGTCTTCGCCGACCGCGGGCGCGAGGCCGTCGCCGTCGCGGAGGAGGCGCTCGCGACGCTCGACGGGGGCGAGCCGACCCGCCGCCGCGCGCTCGACGCCGTGCTGCTCGGCGTCGCCAACACCGACCCCTCGGCGGCGCGCCTGCGCGACGAGGTCCCGGCGCGCTGGCGCGGGTGCGACGGACTCGACGCCGAGGACCCGGGAGCCCGCGCTCTCGCCGTCGGCCTCGTGTTCCGCGATGCGCAGGCGTGCGCGGTCGCGGCGCGCCGCGCCCGTCGCGACATCGAGCGCGCGCTCCGGGACCGCGTGCTGCTCGAGCACGACAACGGCGGCACCGACTTCATCGCCGCGGTCATCGTCCTCGCGATGGCCGACGCGCCGCTCGCGCTCACCGCCCTCGAGGAAGGGGTGGCGCATGCCCGAGCTCGCGGCGACGCCTTCGCCGAAGCCGCCGACGAGGTCTTCACGTGCCTCGTGCGCCTCCGGCGCGGCGAGGTCGCCGAGGCGGTGCGGGCCGGACGCGACGGCCTCGCGGCGAGCGACGCCTACGGCGTCCGCATCGCGCGTCCGTGGGGAGGCGGCTACGTCGCGACGGCGCTCCTCGAGGGCGGTGACCTCGACGCGGCTGCGGCTCTCCTCGACAGCGTCGCGGTGCCCGAGCCTCTTCCCGAGCACGGCTTCTGGGTCCCGTTCCTCGACGCGCGTGCCCGCGTCCGCGAGGCCCGCGGCGACCCCGAGGGCGCGCTTGCCGACAGCCTGCGCTGCGGGGCCGCGCAGGAGGCGCTCGGCGCGCGCAACCCGTCCCTCGTGCCGTGGAGGTCGCGCGCGGCACGGCTGCTCGCCGGCGCGGGAAGGGAGCCCGCACGGGCCCGCGACCTCGCCGAGGCGGAGCTCGCGGCTGCCCGGGTCTGGGGGACCCGGCGCGCCGTCGGGGTCGCAGTGGCCGCGCGGGGCATCGTCGCCGGCGGGGAGCCGGGACTCGACGACCTGCGTCGGGCGGCTTCGCTGCTCGAGCGCGCACACGCTCCGCTCGAGCACGCGCGCGCTCTCGTCGATCTCGGCGGCACCCTGCGGCGGCGGGGAGAGCGCCGTGCCGCGCAGGCGCCGCTCCGCGAGGCCATGGACATCGCGTCCCATGCCGGCGCTGCGCTCGTCGCCGAGCGAGCGCGCAGCGAGCTGCGGGCCGCCGGCGCACGCCCCCGCCGGCTCGCGCTCTCCGGCCCGGGCTCCCTCACCGCGAGCGAGCGACGCGTCGCGCGGCTCGCGGCGGATGCGCGGACGAACGCGGAGATCGCGCAGGTCCTCCACATCGCCGAGAAGACGGTCGAGACGCACCTCGGCGCGGCCTACCGCAAGCTCGGCATCGCGTCGCGGCGGGATCTCGCCGACGCCCTCGCCGACGGCGGGAGCGGATAGCGTCTCGTTCATGGGGGAGAGGATCCGATCGTGGTGGGGCTGGGGGTTCGAGGACGGTCAGCAGCCGCTCGACGAGATCCGGGCGGCGGCGCCCGCGATCGTCGAGCAGCTCGGCTTCGGCTCGACCGAGGTCGAGGCGCCGGCGCGGCTCGAGGACGTCGCGGCCGCGCTGCCCGCGCCGCGGGTCGAGGTCCCCGCCGCGCTGCGGGGCGTCGTCACCGACGACGCCGAGGAGCGCATCCGCCACTCCCACGGCAAGAGCTACCCGGACATCCTCCGCGGCTTCCGGGGGGTCGTCGAGCACCCCGTCGATCTCGTCGCCCGGCCCCGTGGAGAGGAGGACGTCGAGCGCGTCCTCGAGTGGGCGACGGGCGCGCGGGTCGCGGTCATCCCCTACGGCGGAGGGACGAGCGTGTGCGGCGGCGTCGAGGCCCGGGAGCTCGGCGCGGGGGTGGAGGGCGCCGTGTCGCTCGACCTCGGCGCGCTCGACGGCCTCGCCGAGGTCGACCCGGTCTCGCGCGCGGCCCGCATCGGCGCCGGGGCGAGCGGCCCGCGGCTCGAGGCGCAGCTCAAGGAGCACGGGTTCACGATGCGCTTCTTCCCCCAGAGCTTCGAGCTGTCGACGCTCGGGGGCTGGATCGCGACCCGCGCGGGCGGTCACTTCGCGACCGTGTGGACCCACGTCGACGACGTCGTCGAGTCGATCCGCGCGATCACCCCGGCGGGCGCGTGGGAGAGCCGCCGGCTGCCCGGGAGCGGCGCGGGGCCCTCGCCCGACCGCCTCCTGCTCGGGAGCGAGGGGATGCTCGGCGTCATCACGGAGGCCTGGGTGCGCGTCCAGCCCCGCCCCGAGCACCGCGCCTCGCGCGCCGTGCGGTTCTCCTCGTTCCTGCTGGGGGCGGAGGCCGTCCGCGCGATCTCGCAGTCCGGTCTGCTGCCCTCGAACTGCCGGCTCGTCGACGCGGAGGAGGCCAAGCAGACGGGCGCGGGCGACGGGAGCGCGGCGCTCCTCGTCCTCGGGTTCGAATCGACCGACTATCCCGTCGACGCGCTGCTCGAGCGGGGGCTCGAGATCTGCCGCGAGCACGGCGGCACGCCCGATCCGCCGCGGGACGGGTCCTCCGGCGCCGTCGGCGCGTGGCGCGAGGCGTTCATCCGCATGCCCTACCTCCGCGACACCCTCATGCACGTCGGGGTCCTCACCGACACCTTCGAGACCGCGGTCACCTGGGACCGCTTCCCCGCCTTCCACGACGCGGTCGTCGGAGCGACCCGGGAGGCGCTCGGCGAGCCCTGCCGCGTCACGTGCCGGTTCACGCACGTCTATCCCGACGGCCCGGCGCCGTACTTCACGGTCATCGCGCCCGTGCGCCGCGGCGACGAGCTCGCGCGCTGGACGGAGATGAAGCGCGCGGCGAGCGCCGCGATCATCGAGGGCGGCGGGACGATCACCCACCACCACGCCGTCGGGCGCGACCACCGCCCGTCCTACGACGCGCAGCGGCCCGACGTCTTCGCCGCGGCGCTGCGCGGCGCGAAGGCCGCCGTCGACCCGGCGGGCATCATGAACCCCGGCGTCCTCCTCCCGGCATAGGCTCGGCCGCGTGCGCTCGCTCCTCGCTCTCGCCGCCGGACTCGCCGTCGTGCTCCTCGCTCTCGCCGCGCCGACGTCCGCCGAGGACGACGGGGCGCCGCCGTACCCGCTCGCCGAGCCCCTCTTCGTCGACCTCGACGACGACCCGGAGGACGAGGTCGTGCGCATCCGCGAGACCGAGTGCTTCGTGCAGGGCGACCTCGTCCCGCCGCCGTGCCCCGACGACGAGTTCCCGGCCCGCCGCATCCGCATCGAGATCGCCGACTTCTGCGAGGGCGAGCTGCGCACCCACGACGTCCTGCGACGCGACGAGGGCTATCCCATCCTCGCGGAGGTCGTCGAGCTCGACAGGCGCACCCGCCGGCCCGAGCTCATCATCGGCGCTGCCGACGGCGCGTCGGGCCGCGCCGGGCAGATCGTCGTCGGCCGTCTCACCGAGGTCGAGGGCGAGCCGTGTCCCGAGCTGCGCCGGCTGCTCTCGCTCGGGCCCTTCAAGGCGTCGACCCGCAAGCCGAGACGCGCGTCGTACCACGCGACCGGAGCCATCGAGGACAGGAACCTGCGCAAGCAGTACGGCGGGCAGGAGCTGATCGTGCAGCAGCCCTGGTACACCCGGCAGGACGCCGGCTGCTGCCCGACGTACATCTCGCGCGCCGACTACCGCTACGACCGCGAGAAGGACCGGTACGTCCGCTACCGCTCGCGCATCCGGAGGCTCGGCGAGGGCTGACCGGCGCGTACCATGGGGCGCAGGCCATGAGCAATCCCGAGGCGAAGAACTTCGAGGCCATCGCGAAGGCGAAGGCCGACCACAACAAGCGCTGCCCCTTCCCGCCGCACACGCTGCGCATGCATCCGGTCGAGATCGAGCGGATGCAGTGGGAGGAGGGCGACACGATCGCGGGCCTCGTCCTCGAGGCCGACCACAAGATCGGCACGGGCACCTTCCGCCTCGTGTGCGACGGGATGGAGCCGCCCGAGCTCGAGATCGAGGAGACGGAGACGATCACGGCGCCCGCGGAGCCGCTCGAGGTCCCGGTCGGACCCGGCGGCCCGTCCGAGCGCGAGTTCGACCCGCGGGCGTGAGCGGGGAGCAGCACCTGCCCGCCCCGTCCGTCGCCGTCCTCGGCCCAGGCGGGGTCGGCGGGCTCGTCGCCGCCGCTCTGCACCGGGCCGGCGCCGACGTCACGCTCGTCGCCCGCGAGGAGACCGCGATGGACCTCGCCCGTCGCGGCCTCACCGTCGAGAGCCGCGCCCTCGGCAGCTTCGAGGCCCGTCCCCGGCTCGCCTCGCGCGTGGACGACGCCGTCGACGTCCTCCTCGTCGCCACGAAGGCGGTCGGGCTCGAAGAGGCCCTCGCGCGCGTCGAGCCGTCCGCCCCGCGGCTCGTCGTCCCGCTCCTCAACGGCGTCGACCACATGGTCGTCCTGCGGGAGCGGTTCGGCCGGGGCGCGGTCCGGGCGGGCGTCATCCGCGTCGCGAGCGACCGTCCGCGGACCGGCGAGATCGTCCACACGAGCCCGGGCGCGCGGATCGACGTCGCCGGCGCCGAGGAGGGCGACGTCGCGGCGCTCGCCGCCCTCCTGCGCCGCGCGAGGCTGGAGGTCCGCACGGGCGCGGAGGAGCCGGACGTCCTGTGGGCGAAGCTCTGCCGCCTCAACCCGCTCGCCTGCGCGACGACCGCGTTCGACGCGCCGCTCGGGGAGATCCGCTCCGACCCGTCACGGGCCTCCGCCCTCTACGCGGCCGTCGAGGAGACCGTCGCCGTCGCGCGCGCCGAGGGAGCGGACGTCGATGCGGCGACCGCCCGGTCCGAGGTCGAGGCCCTCGACGCGTCGCAGTCCTCGTCGATGGCCCGCGACGTCGCCGCGGGCCGACCGGCGGAGGTCGATGCGATCCCGGGCGCCGTCCTGCGCGCGGCGTCGCGACACGGCCTCCGGGCGCCCGCGGTCGAGTACCTCGTCGAGCGGATCGGCGCGCGGCTGCCGCCGTCCGACACGTACCCTTCCGCGCCATGAGGGTCCTGGACGACGGCACGGTGACGGAGCACCACCCCAACTGCTTCGGCTGCGGGCAGGAGAACGAGGCGGGGCTGCGGCTCCGCTGGCGGCGGGTGGGCCGCCGGGTCGAGACGACGTTCGTCCTCGACGAGCGCTTCGAGGGCGCGCCCGGCTTCGGACAGGGCGGCGTCGTCTCCGCCGCGATCGACGACGCGATGGGCGCGGTGCTCGTCGTCCTCGGGCGTCCCGCGGTCACGGCGTCGCTGACGGTCGACTTCCGCGCCCCCGTCCTCCTCGGGCGCGAGCTCCGTCTCGCCGCCTGGTGCGAGGGCATCGAGGGCCGCAAGCTCGACATGCGCGGCGAGGTCCGCGACGGCGACCGCATCGTCGCCGAGGGCCGCGCGCTCTTCCTCGCCGTCGACCTCACCCACTTCGCGCAGTCCGGCAAGGAGACGCTCGCGGACTGGCGCTGGCCCGAGCCGGATCCCCAGCCGCCGGTCTGACCCCGCGTCACTCGTCGACGAGCCGCCGCGCCGTCGCCCAGCGGGCGAGCTCGTGGCGGCTCGAGAGCTGCAGCTTGCGCAGGACCGCGCTCACGTGCGCCTCGACGGTCTTCACCGAGATCCCGAGCCGGTGGGCGACCTCCTTGTACATGTAGCCGCGGGCGATGTGCCGGAGGACCTCGCGCTCGCGGTCGGTTAGGAGGTCGAGCTCGGGGTCGTCGACGGGCTCGCGGCCGGCGAAGGCGTCGAGGACGTAGCCCGCGAGGCGGGGCGAGAAGACGGCGTCGCCGTCGGCGACCCGGCGGACGGCGTCGACGAGGTCGGCGCCGCCGATCGACTTCGTGACGTACCCGCGCGCCCCGGCGCGGACGATCGCGATGACGTCCTGGGCCGCGTCGCTCACCGAGAGCGCGAGGAAGCGCGTGCCCTCGACGTCCGCGGTCCCGCGGAGGACGGCGACGCCGCCGCCGTCCGGCATGTGGACGTCGAGGAGGACGACGTCGGGCCGCGTCTCCCGCACGAGCGCGATCGCATCCGCGACGGTGCCGGCGGCGCCGACGACCTCGACGGCGTCGCCGAGCTCGGCGCGGACCCCGGACCGGACGAGCTCGTGGTCGTCGACGACGGCGACCCTCAGCCGCGGCGCGCTCATCGGGGCGCCGCTCCGCTGCGCTCGAGGACGAGCTCGACCTCCGTCCCCTCGCCGGGGACGCTGCGGACCTCGGCGCGTCCGCCGTGGCGGGTCATCCGCCCGACGATCGACTCGCGGACCCCGCGCCTGTCGACCGGGACGGCCCCGGGATCGAATCCGGGCCCGCGGTCGCGGACGTAGACCTCGATGCGCCCGTCCGTGGCCTCGGCGTAGACGTCGACGTGTCCGGTGCCGGCGAACTTCGCCGCGTTCACCGCCGCCTCGGTCGCGGCGCGCACGAGGGCGGCGACGTCGTCGTCGAGCGGGGCGTCACCGACCGTGACGACCTCGACGGTGACGCCGTGCGCGTCCTCGACGCCGGCGGCGGCCTCGTGGAGCGCCGTGGCGAGCGTGGCCGCGGCCCCGTCCTGCGCCCGGCCGGCGAGCCAGTCGCGCAGCTCTCGCTCCTGACGGCGGGCGAGCGCCGCGACCTCGCGATCGTCGCCGGCCTGGCGCTGGATGAGCGCCAGGGTCTGCAGCACCGAGTCGTGGAGGTGCGCGGCCATCTCCGCCCGCTCCTCGGAGCGGATGCGCTGCGCCCGCTCCTCGCGGAGCGTCTCGAGGAGGCCGAGCCAGGAGGTGCCGAAGATGAGGGTCACGCCGGCGAGCACGATCGCTCCCGCGACGACGATGTCGCGGATCGTCCCGACGGCGTCCGTCGCCTGGAGGAGCGCGACGAGCCCGGCCGCGACGAGCGCGGCGCCGGCGAGCGTGCGCGGCCCGAGGGTCGGGAGCTCGCGGAGGACGGCCGTCCGCCCGGTGCCCGCGGCCGGCGGGGGCGCGCCCTCGGGGGCGCTGACCGCCGGGCTCAGCGGGG
>NZ_JBLKKY010000091.1:0-13573 GCF_059438195.1 Paraconexibacter sp. | reverse complement strand
GAGCGGGATCCGGGGCGGCGCTCGCCCCGCCCCGGATCCCGCTCGGCGCCGCGGCACGCGCCGTCGTCGACGCGTACGTCGAGCTCGGCGAGCTCCCGGCCCCGGTCGCCGCATCGCTGGTCGTCGAGCCCCGGACCTCCGGGTACCTGCGCTGCCGGCTGCGGGAGGGGACGGCGACGCACGCCCGGCTGCTCGCCGACGCCCTCACCCAGCTCCTCGACGTCGTCGACGCCCCGCGCTACCTCGTCTCGCGCCCCATGCGCGTGCCGGGGCGCGGCGGGCTCGCGATGCTCGGCCGCGCGCTGACGGGGCGGGCGCCCCTGGATGACCGATGGCACGCGGTCCCCGCCGACCTCGCGCGTCGGAAGGACCGCGCCGAGGCGTTCCACCGCGCGTGGACGAGGCAGGTGGGCCCCTCGTCGCTCCGCTACGTGCACGCCGGGGACGAGGAGCGCGCCCTCGCCGCGGCGGCGGCCGGCGAGCGGGCCGACTACGACGTCCGCGCCCGGACCGTCTGGAGCTGACGGCTCAGCGCCGGGCCCGGTGGGGGGCAGGCGCTCTCGGGTCGCTCGTGACGGGGGCGCGCGCCCAGGTGCGCAGCACGTCTCGCTCGGCCGCCGTGAGGCCGACGGCGGGGGCGGTCCGCACGAGGAGCGTCGGCCCGCCCCCGCGCTGCCGCTCGTCCGCCCAGGTGTCGCAGTGCTCGTCGAGCGCGTCGTCGAGCCAGGCGACGGGCCTTCGGGTGCCCGCGTAGGCGTCGATCGCCGCGAGCTTCCAGTGGGCGCGCGAGCGGCCCGGGTTGCGGTCGAAGCTCAGCCACGGGAGCCGCGGGAGCCCGAGCAGGTGGGGGAGGTGCTCATCGGCGCGCTCCTCCCACCCCGTGCACCACACCAGATCGTAGTCCGACGCGAGGTCGAGGAGGTGAGCAGCCGCCTCGGACGAAAGGAGATGGGCGATGCCGTCGATCTGCGCCCAGGTGCCGACTGGACGTTCGTCCGGTGGGAACCCGAAGAGCGAGATGACCCCGTCGACGTCGACGAGGAGCAGGGGTCGATCCGCATTTCTGCTGGACATGCGTGACGACAGAGTGCCAACTCGCGGCAATCGGTGTACCTCTCCGGGAACCTCGCTACCCTTTGCGGAGCCGGCGCCGATCAAGCCACCTGCCACCGAGGCCGATAGAGGGGCTGATCGCACACCGCCGACCGAGATCCATCGGCGGCCCGGCCACCCCCCTTCTGCATGACTCTCCAGCTCGGAATCCTCCTCGCCCTGCTCTGCGCGCTCGCCGCCAACCTGGGCTTCTTCTACAAGCACCGCGGCTGCAACGAAGCTCCTGCGGTCGACGTGCGTCACCCGCTGCGCACCGCCATCTCGCTGTGGCGGTCGAAGTGGTTCGCGCTCGGCATGCTCCTGGGCTTCGTCGGCTGGGTCTTCCACGTCGGCGCGATCGCGCTCGCCCCGCTGTCGACCGTCCAGGTCGTGCTCTCCGGCGGCGTGGTGCTCATCGCCGTCATGGCGGACCGGATCTTCGGGTTCAGCGTCGAGCGCCGCCAGTGGTGGGGCCTCGGCCTCATGGGCGTCGGGCTCGCGCTCCTCGCGATCACGATGCCGACCAGTGGCGGGGGCGGCGGGTTCCGTCTCGCGACGATCGTCGCCTTCGAGGCCGGGCTCCTCGGTCTCGGCGGCCTCCTCCTCCTCGGCCCGCGCGCCGGTGCTCCCGCCGAGCACCACGGGGTCATGCTCGCCGCGGCGACCGGCATCCTCTTCGGCGTCTGCAACGTCGCCGTGAAGGCCCTCACGGAGCTCGTCGGCCACGACGGCCTCGTCGCGCTCGTGAGCCCCTGGCTCGTCCTCGCCGCGGCCGCCTCGGCGACCGCCTTCTACGCTTCCGCGCGGTCGCTCCAGGACGGCGGCGCCGTCGAGGTCATCGCGATCACGGGCACGACGGCGAACGTCGCCTGCATCGCCGGCGGGATCATCGTCTTCGGCGACCCGATGCCGAGCGACGCGCTCGGGATCGTCCTCCAGTCGCTCGCCTTCATCATGGTCATCGTCGCGAGCGCGCTCACGCCCGCGCCGGTCCGCTCGAGCGAGGCTGCCCGCCGGGCGTCCGTCGCTCCGGCCGCGGCCTGAGGCCGGATCCGCCGATCGCAGCGGCGTCCGGGTCGAGCCCGGGCCCGCTGCCTACGCCGCGTCGTCGTGGGCCGGCGGCGGCGCGTCGTCGTCGATCGCGGCCTCGGGCGCGGCGTGCTCGCCGCGCAGCGCCCGCCGGCGGCTGCCCATGAACGGCAGGCGCCCGAGGTCCTTCCGCAGCCCCTGCATCTCGCCCATCATCTGCTCGAGCCGCGGCTCGAGGCCCGCGAGCGACGGCGCGACCGGCTCGAGGGCCGTCGCGAGCGGCTCGAGGCGGTCGCCGATGACGACGACATCGCGGTGCATGCCCTCGACCTCGACGTTGAGCTGCTCGACGGTCGCGACGAGGTCGCGGAGAAGCGGCGGCAGCTCCTCGACGGCCTCCCGCATCGCGTGCACCCCGTCGGTCATCCGCGTGACGTCCTTCGCCATCTTGGGCAGGACGCCGACGGCGCGGACGAGGCGCTCGAGGTCGGAGGCGATCCGCAGCGGGTTGAGGGCGGCCATGACCGCTTCCTACCACCTTTCCGCGCCGCCCGGACGCCGGGAGGGCGCGCGGCGGGGGATGGGCGGGGTCGCAGAGTGATCGCTGCTACGATCCCGCGTCGCATGCCTACGACCAGTCAGCTCGTCCGCAAGGGCCGGACGCCGAAGAGCAAGAAGCTCGCGACCCCCGGTCTCAAGTCCGGCAAGGGCCGCAAGAAGCAGGTCGCTGCTCCGCAGCGTCGCGGCGTCTGCACCCGCGTCTTCACGACGACGCCGAAGAAGCCGAACTCCGCGCTGCGCAAGGTCGCGCGCGTTCGCATCAGCGGCGGCATCGAGGTGACGGCGTACATCCCGGGCGAGGGCCACAACCTCCAGGAGCACAGCGTCGTGCTCGTGCGTGGCGGCCGCGTCAAGGACCTGCCGGGCGTGCGTTACAAGGTCGTCCGTGGGACCCTCGACGCCGCCGGCGTCAGCGACCGCAAGAAGGCGCGGTCGCAGTACGGGGTCAAGAAGAGCAAGTAGGTCTCAGATGCCCCGCCGCGCCGCAGCCCAGATCCGGCCCATCGAGCCGGACGCCATCCACCGCTCGCGCCTCGTCCAGCAGCTCGTCAACAAGGTGATGCTCGACGGCAAGAAGAGCACCGCCGAGCGCATCGTCTACGACGCGCTCGCGATCGTCTCCGAGAAGACGGGCAAGGAGCCCGTCGAGGCGCTCGAGCTCTCGCTCAAGGCCCTCACGCCGAACCTCGAGGTCCGCTCCCGCCGCGTCGGCGGCGCGACCTACCAGGTGCCCGTCGAGGTCCCGGCGCGCCGCGCTCGCACGCTCGCGATCCGCTGGCTCGTCGAGTTCGCCCGCCAGCGCCGCGAGAAGACGATGGCGCAGCGCGTCGCCAACGAGCTCATCGACGCGCAGAACAGCCAGGGCGGCGCCTACAAGCGCAAGGACGACATCTACCGCATGGCGCAGGCCAACAAGGCCTTCGCGCACTACCGCTGGTAGTCGCTCCCCGCGACACCGCCGGTCCTCGACGCCGCCCTCCGGGCGGCGTCCGTCGTTCCGGGCCTGGTCTCAGTCTCGTCTCACGTCGCACCGCAGCGGGGGGAAGTGCGAGAGGCTGGCGCCGTTCACAGAGCGGCGCGGGGAGATCGATCCCCGCGCCCCGACCGGGAGGACCACCATGGACCCGCACATCGACTGGACGGCGGTCGACGCCGACCCCGAGCCGGGACGGCGACGCCGCCTCGCGCGTCTCCGCGGCGCCTCGCCCCGAGCCCTGCTCGGGGGATCGGTCATCGTCTTCGTCCTCGCCGGCGCGGCGACCGTGACCGCGACGACCGGGGACACGCTGCGCGAGGGCGTGCGCAACGGGACGGCGACGGAGGAGACGCGCATCATCTCGCGCGTCACGGGCGAGGAGTACGGAACGCGGCAGTCGAACGTCTCCGAGGGCTCCAACGCGGGCGGCGCCGCCATCTACGGGTGCCGGCGACCGACGAAGGAGTGCACGCGCCACGTCAACCTCTCCGATGGACCTGCCGCCGCGTTCGCGACGAAGGGCTCGGTGCCGTTCACGCTGAGCAACGAGGCGACGGGCATCGTCCCGCGCCTCAACGCGGACCGGCTCGACAACCTCAACGCGAGCGAGATCATCGCCGCGGCGCGCGCCGGCAAGGCCGCCTCGGCGGCGGCGGCCGACAACGCGACCCTCGCCGCCCGCGCCCTCACCGCGGACGCCGTCACGGGCAGGACCCCCCTCGGGAAGCTCACGTTCGTGGACGCGTCGGTCGCGAACGCGGACGAGGCGACCGCGCGTGCGAACGCGACCGAGGTGAAGCTCCGCGATGTCGGCCCCTTCGAGGTCTACGGGAAGTGCTTCGTCGACAGCGATGCCGGGACGGGCGCGACGCCATCCCTCGTCGCGGAGATCTTCATCCGCACGAGCGTGGACGGCGCGCTCCTCGACAGCGGCGGCGGCGACCTCCTCGACGGCGATCCCGAGTTCCTCAACATCGCCACCGCAGAGGCCGACCGGAACATCGACCGCGTGACGAGCGGTGACTCGACGGTCCTCCTCGACCTCGACGACGACGCGAGCGTCGCGGTGGCGCCGGACGGCACCGCCTACGAGTTCCGAGGGGCCATCATCGCGAAGGAGAGCACGCCGCCGGGTGGCGACGGGCCGTACGGGCCCGGCACGCGCTGCGGCTTCGCCGTCTCCCTCGACAACTAGCGCGGACGGCGGTCGGTCTCCCGCTCCGGGGAGGCCGACCGCCCCGCGGGCGCGCGCCGCGCCGGGTCCGCGAGGACGAGCAGGCCGCCCCCCGCGACGAGGAGGAGCGCCCCTCCGAGCGTCTCGAGGTAGAAGCCCGTCCCCGCGCTCGCGCTCGCCTCCTCGTAGAGCTCGCCGACCTGGCCCGTGCGGTCGAGGTCCGGGACGTCGGAGAGGACGGCGATCGCGAGGACGAGGGCGCCGAGCCCCGCGACGGCGAGCATGGCCGGCCGCGACCCGCGCAGCGCGCCCGCGTGGAGCGCCCCCGCGACCCCGGCGATGAGGAGGAGCGCGACGCTGTGACGGTCGAGACCGGAGAGGCTGCGATCGATGTCGGCGGCGACCTCCGCCCCGCCCCCGACGGTGATCTCGATGATCGGCGTGAACGTCGCGATGACGAGCGCGACGACGCCCGCGACGCCCGCGATGGCGAGGGCCACGCGCGCCGCCTGAGCGGCGCCCGGAGAGGCCTTTCGGGCGGGGGTCGATCTGCTATGGTCCGCAGCCGCCCTCGGGAGGTCGGAGCTCACGTGAGTCCGCCCGGGGGCCGTACGCTGCGCCACGATGGAGACCACGGGCACATAGCGCGAG
This sequence comes from Paraconexibacter sp., assembly GCF_059438195.1. Classification (NCBI taxonomy): domain Bacteria; kingdom Bacillati; phylum Actinomycetota; class Thermoleophilia; order Solirubrobacterales; family Paraconexibacteraceae; genus Paraconexibacter; species Paraconexibacter sp. The sequence continues at coordinate 8,090 of NZ_JBLKKY010000091.1, read as the reverse complement.
AGCCGAGGGACAATCCCCCTGCTGCTTGCGCGGGCCCGAGGGGCCCGTTTCTTTTGCCCAGACGATCGAGAACCTGACTCAATGGCACGCTCATTCCCACTCGAGAAGACCCGCAACATCGGGATCATGGCGCACATCGACGCCGGCAAGACGACCACGACGGAGCGCATCCTCTACTACACCGGTCGCTCCCACAAGATCGGCGAGGTCCACGACGGCGCCGCCCAGATGGACTGGATGGAGCAGGAGCAGGAGCGCGGCATCACGATCACGTCCGCCGCGACGACCTGTGAGTGGCTCGGTCACCGCATCAACATCATCGACACGCCCGGCCACGTCGACTTCACCGTCGAGGTCGAGCGCTCGCTGCGCGTCCTCGACGGCGCGATCGCGACGTTCGACGCGGCGGCCGGCGTCGAGCCGCAGTCGGAGACGGTCTGGCGCCAGGCGGACAAGTACAACGTCCCGCGGATCGCCTACTGCAACAAGATGGACAAGCTCGGCGCGTCGTTCGAGATGAGCGTCCAGACGATGGTCGACCGCCTCGGCGCGAACCCGGTGCCGATCCAGCTCCCGATCGGCGCGGAGTCGGAGTTCCAGGGGATCATCGACCTCGTCCAGATGAAGGCGATCCTCTACGGGGACGACCTCGGCAAGGACATCCAGGTCGTCGACATCCCCGCGGACATGGCCGACGAGGCCGAGGCCGCGCGCGAGAAGATGCTCGACGAGATCTCCAACTACGACGACGAGCTCATGGAGCTCATCCTCGAGGAGGCCGACCTCCCGGTCGACCGGATCAAGTCCGCGATCCGCAAGGCGACGCTCGACATCGCGATCACCCCGATCCTCTGCGGCTCGTCCTTCAAGAACAAGGGCGTCCAGCCGCTGCTCGACGCGGTCATCGACTACCTCCCGAGCCCGCTCGACGTGCCGCCGGTCGAGGGCGTCATCCCGAACAAGGACGGCAGCGACGGCGAGCCCGCCACGCGCGAGGCCGACGACAGCGGTTCGTTCGCCGCGCTCGCGTTCAAGATCATGGCCGACCCGTTCGTCGGCAAGCTCACGTACTTCCGCGTCTACTCCGGCAAGCTCGACGCCGGCGGGCGCGTCCTCAACGTCTCGACCGGCAAGACCGAGCGCGTCGGCCGCCTGCTGATGATGCACGCGAACGACCGCGAGGAGGTCAACACGGTCTACGCGGGCGACATCGCCGCGGGCGTCGGGATCAAGCAGATCGTCACCGGCGACACCCTCTGCGCGCCGGACGCCCCGGTGAAGCTCGAGTCGATGACCTTCCCGGAGCCGGTCATCAAGGTCGCCGTCGAGCCGAAGACGAAGTCCGACCAGGAGAAGATGTCGGTCGCGCTCGGCCGTCTCGCCGAGGAGGACCCGACCTTCGTCGTCCAGACGAACGAGGAGACCGGGCAGACCGAGATCTCCGGCATGGGCGAGCTCCACCTCGAGGTCCTCGTCGACCGCATGAAGCGCGAGTTCAACGTCGAGGCGAACGTCGGCAAGCCGCAGGTCTCCTACCGCGAGACCATCCGCGGCACCGCCGAGAAGGTCGAGGGCAAGTTCGTCCGCCAGACCGGCGGCTCGGGTCAGTACGGCGTCGTCTACATCGACGTCGAGCCGGCGCCGGGCGAGGGCTTCGACTTCGTCTCGAAGATCAAGGGCGGCTCGGTCCCGACCGAGTTCATCCCCGCGGTCGAGAAGGGCTGCGAGGAGGCGATGGCCAACGGCGTCAAGGCCGGCTATCCGATGGTCGACGTCCGCGTGACGCTCACGGACGGCAAGTACCACGAGACCGACTCGTCGGAGATCGCCTTCAAGGTCGCCGGCTCCCTCGCCTTCAAGGAGGCGACGAAGCGCGCGAAGCCGGTGCTCCTCGAGCCGATCTTCAAGGTCGAGGTCGTCACGCCGGAGGAGTTCCTCGGCGACATCATCGGCGACCTCAGCCGTCGTCGCGGTCGCATCGAGGGCCAGGAGCGCCGCGGCACCGCGGTGGCCGTCACCGGCTTCGCGCCGCTGAGCGAGATGTTCGGCTACGCGACGGACATGCGGTCCAACACGCAGGGCCGTGCGACCTACACGATGCAGTTCGAGAAGTACGAGGAAGTCCCCCCGAACATCGCCGAGAAGATCGTCGGCGAGCGGACGGGCGACGCGGTGACGGCCTGATCCGACCCCCGGTCGGGTCCGGCCTGCCGCACGGTCCGGTCGGACCGCACGCAGCGCGGTCTTTGAGATAGCTTTCCCTGGTTCGCTGAGAGTCGGCGGGCCACCCCCAAGCAGAGATCCACGAGGAGCGAACGTCAGATGGCGAAGGAGAAGTTCGAGCGCGACAAGCCGCACGTCAACGTCGGCACGATCGGTCACATCGACCATGGCAAGACGACGCTGACCGCCGCGATCACGACCGTGCTCGCCGAGAAGTCGGGCGGGTCGGCGAAGTCGTTCGCCGAGATCGACAACGCTCCGGAGGAGAAGGAGCGCGGCATCACGATCGCGACGTCCCACGTCGAGTACCAGACGGACACCCGTCACTACGCGCACGTCGACTGCCCCGGCCACGCCGACTACGTGAAGAACATGATCACGGGCGCGGCGCAGATGGACGGCGCGATCCTCGTCGTCTCCGCCGCCGACGGCCCCATGCCGCAGACGCGTGAGCACATCCTCCTCGCCCGTCAGGTCGGCGTCCCCTACATCGTCGTCTTCCTCAACAAGGCCGACATGGTCGACGACGAGGAGCTCCTCGAGCTCGTCGAGGTCGAGGTCCGTGACCTCCTCAGCGAGTACGACTTCCCGGGCGACGACATCCCGTTCATCACGGGCTCGGCGCTCAAGGCCCTCGAGGGCGACGAGGAGTACAAGCAGAAGATCTTCGAGCTCGCCGACGCGCTCGACTCCTACATCCCGGAGCCGGAGCGCGACCTCGACAAGCCGTTCCTGATGCCGGTCGAGGACGTCTTCTCGATCACCGGCCGCGGCACCGTCGCGACGGGCCGCATCGAGCAGGGCATCGTCAAGACGGGCGACGAGGTCGAGATCGTCGGCATCAAGGACACGACGAAGACCGTCGTGACCGGCGTCGAGATGTTCCGCAAGATCCTCGACGAAGGGCGCGCCGGCGAGAACGTCGGCTGCCTCCTCCGTGGCACGAAGCGCGAGGAGATCGAGCGCGGGCAGGTTCTCTGCAAGCCCGGCTCGATCACGCCGCACACGAAGTACAAGGCCGAGGTCTACGTCCTCAAGAAGGAGGAGGGCGGCCGCCACACGCCGTTCTTCACCGGCTACCGCCCCCAGTTCTACTTCCGCACGACGGACGTGACCGGGGTCGCGAACCTGCCTGAGGGCACCGAGATGGTCATGCCGGGCGACAACGTCCAGATGGAGATCGAGCTCATCCAGCCGATCGCCATGGACGTCGGTCTGCGCTTCGCGATCCGCGAGGGCGGCCGCACCGTCGGGTCCGGCGTCGTCACGGAGATCATCGAGTAGCACGTGTAGCACGCGACTCGGGGCGGGCTCCCCAGCCCGCCCCGCGGCGCGAAGGACATAGACGCGCAGGACCTGGGCGGAACCCGGTCGGCCACGGGATCCGCCCTCGGCGCGCAAACAGGCAGCACAAGACTGACACCGGACGCAGACGGAACCGAGACTTTCATGGCCATCGCCACACAGAACAAGATCCGCATCCGCCTCAAGGCCTACGACCACCAGGCCATCGAGGCCGCGGCGAAGGAGATCGTCGAGACGGCGACGCGCACCGGCGCAACCGTGTCCGGTCCCGTCCCGCTGCCGACGGAGAAGAACGTCTACTGCGTGATCCGCTCGCCCTTCAAGGACAAGGACTCGCGCGAGCACTTCGAGATCCGCACCCACAAGCGGCTGATCGACATCCATCAGCCGACGCCGAAGACGGTCGACTCGCTCCAGCGGCTCGACGCGCTCCCGGCGGGCGTCGACATCGAGATCAAGCTCGTCGGATAACCATGGCCGCGATCCTCGCCAAGAAGCTGGGGATGACCCAGATCTTCCTCAACGACGGCCGCGTCGAGCGCGTCACCGTGCTCGAGGCCGGGCCCTGTCCCGTCACCGGCATCCGCACCGCGGACCGCGACGGCTACGAGGCCGTCCAGCTCGCGTTCGGCGCGACGAAGGAGAAGCATCTCTCGAAGGCCGAGCTCGGCCACCTGCGCAAGGCGGGCGTCGGCCCCCACCGCCACCTCGTCGAGTTCCGCGACGAGGCCGGCGAGCTGCAGGTCGGCGAGACGGTCACCGTCGAGCGCTTCGAGGTCGGCGAGACGATCCGCGTCTCGGGCACCTCGAAGGGCAAGGGCTTCCAGGGCACCATCAAGCGCCACGGCTTCCAGTCCGGCCCGAAGTCGCACGGCTCGCACAACGTCCGCGCCCCCGGCTCGATCGGCGCGTCCGCCTGGCCGGCGCGCGTCATGAAGGGCATCCGCGGACCCGGGCAGATGGGCAACAAGCGCGTCACGCAGCGCGGCCTCGAGATCGTCCGCATCGATCCCGAGCAGAACCTGCTTCTCGTCCGGGGCGCGGTCCCCGGCCCCCGCAACGGAGTCGTGGAGGTCCGCACCGATGCCTGAGGCTCCCATCCTCGGCGGCTCGTCGAAGGTCACCCTCGACGACGTCGCGTTCTCGGCCCCGTTCAACGGGCCGCTCGTCCACGAGTCGGTCCGCGCCGAGCTCGCCGCCCGTCGTCGCGGCACCGCGGCGACGAAGACGCGCGGCATGGTCCGCGGCGGCGGCGCGAAGCCGTGGCGCCAGAAGGGCACGGGGCGCGCCCGCGCCGGCTCGAACCGCAGCCCCCTGTGGACCGGCGGCGGCACGATCTTCGGCCCGAGCCCGCGCCATTACACCTTCAAGGTGAACCGCAAGGAGAAGCGGGCGGCGCTGCGCAGCATCCTGTCCGTCCACGCGGAGCGATCCTCGATCGCGGCCTTCGACCCGAGCGCGTTCGAGACGCCCTCCACGAAGGCGGCCGCCGCGCTCATCGCCGACTGGCTCGGCGCCGAGCGCAGCGGGTCCTCGGTCCTCGTCGTCCTCACCGACGCGGAGGCCCGCACGGCCCTCTCGTTCCGCAACCTTCCCAACGTCTCGGTCCTCCCGGCGACGGGCACCGGCGTCGCCGACCTCGTCGGCGCCGCGTCGGTCCTCGCGACCGAGGCCGCGCTCGGCGAGCTCACGGCCCGCGCGAAGGGCGAGGCCCCGACCGTCAGCACCCAGGAGGCGTAGGCGATGGAGCCGAGCCAGGTCATCATCCGTCCCGTCGTCAGCGAGAAGAGCTACGTGCTCGCGACCGCCGACAAGTACACGTTCCGCGTCCACCCCGACGCGCACAAGACCCAGATCCGCCAGGCGATCGAGGCGCTCTTCGACGTGAAGGTCGTCGAGGTCCGCACGATGACCGTGAAGTCGAAGCCGAAGCGCCGCGGCCTCACGTCCGGTCGCACGCGCGAGTGGAAGAAGGCGGTCGTGCAGGTGCGCGAGGGCGACACCATTCCGATCTTCCAGGGCCTTCAGGGCCTCGAGGGGTGACCTGACCAATGGCGATCCGCAAGCCGAAGCCCACGAGCCCCGGCCGGCGCTTCGTGACCTACCCGGATTTCTCGGAGATCACGAAGACCGAGCCCGAGAAGACGCTCGTCGAGGGCCTGACCAAGAGCGGCGGCCGCAACGCCCGTGGCCGCAAGACCGCCCGCCACCGCGGCGGCGGTGCGAAGCGCCTCTACCGGCGCGTCGACTTCAAGCGGCGTCGCGACGGGATCCCCGCGAAGGTCGCGGCGATCGAGTACGACCCGAACCGCACCGCCTACATCGCGCTGCTGCACTACGTCGACGGCGTGAAGAGCTACATCCTCGCCCCGGCGCGCCTCAAGGTGGGCATGACGGTCGTGTCGGGGCCCGACGCCGACATCGCGGTCGGCAACTGCCTCCCGCTCGCCAACATGCCGACGGGTACGACGATCCACAACGTCGAGCTCGAGCCCGGCCGCGGAGGCCAGCTCGGCCGCTCGGCCGGCACGTCGATCCAGCTCATGGCGAAGGAGGGCGGCATGGCGACGCTCCGCCTCCCCTCCGGCGAGATGCGCATGGTCCGTGACGAGTGCCGCGCGACCGTCGGCGTCATCGGCAACAGCGACCACCAGAACGTGAAGATCGGCAAGGCCGGCCGCAAGCGCCACCTCGGGGTCCGCCCCCAGACGCGCGGCACGGCCATGAACCCGGTCGACCACCCGCACGGCGGCGGCGAGGGTTCCACCACGCCGGGCCGTCATCCGGTCACCCCGTGGGGCGTTCCCACGCTGGGATACCGCACCCGCAAGAAGAGCAAGCCGTCCGACCGCTACATCGTGCGCGGGCGCCGGCGTGGGAAGGGCAAGCGATAGTCCATGTCTCGTTCGAGCAAGAAGGGCCCGTTCGTCGAGGAGCGCCTGCTGGCGCGCGTCGAGAAGATGAACGCGGACAACAAGAAGACGATGGTGAAGACCTGGTCGCGCACCTCGACGATCTTCCCCGAGATGGTCGGGCACACCATCGCCGTGCACGACGGGCGCAAGCACGTCCCCGTGTTCGTCAGCGAGTCGATGGTCGGCCACAAGCTCGGCGAGTTCGCGCCGAGCCGCACGTACCGCGGCCACGCCGGCTCCGGGAAGGTCCGCTGATCCGATGATCGACGAGAACGAGAAGCCCGAGGACGTCGAGGAGACGCCGGAGGCCGACGTCGAGGAGACGCCGGAGCGCGATCCCGCGCCCGAGGCCGAGGCTCCGCCCGAGGCGGTGGCCGAGCCCGCCGAGGCCGAGGAGGAGCCCGAGGCCGACGACGAGCCCGAGGCCGAGGAGCCCGCGGCCGAGGAGCCCGAGCCCGAGCCCGCGCCCGCGGCTGCGCCCGCGGCGACGAAGGAGCCGGCCGCCGCGCCCTCCCGACGCCGCGACCGCCCGTCGGGCGAGACCCAGATCGTCCGCGCCCATGCGCGCTACGTCCGCACGTCGGCGCGCAAGGCGCGCCTCGTCTGCGACCACCTCCGCGGGAAGTCCGTCGAGGAGGCGCGCGCGATCCTCGCGACGACGAACCGGGCTGTCGCCGAGGACTGGACGAAGCTCCTCGAGTCCGCCGTCGCGAACGCCGAGCATAATCACGAGCTCCTCGGAGACGACCTCAAGATCCACGCGATCTACGCCGACGAGGGCCCGACGCTCCGCCGCTACCGCCCGCGGGCGATGGGGCGGGCGACGAAGATCCGCAAGCGCACGAGCCACCTCACGATCGCGCTCACGCCGAAGGAGTAAGGAACAGACGATGGGACAGAAGGTCCATCCAGAGTCCATGCGCGTGGGCTACATCCACGACTGGAAGAGCAACTGGTTCAACGAGAAGCACTTCGCGGACTACCTCCACGAGGACGTCCGCATCCGTGACCACATCACGGGCAAGCTCGCGCACGCCGGCCTCTCCGACATCACGATCCGCAAGGACGCGAACGAGGTCGAGGTCAACATCCACACCGCGCGGCCCGGGATCGTCATCGGCAAGTCCGGCTCCGAGGTCGACGCGCTCCGCAAGGACCTGCACCGCATCACCCAGAAGCAGGTCAAGGTCAACATCCTCGAGATCAAGCGGCCCGAGCTCGACGCGAACCTCGTCGCGCAGTCGATCGCCGAGCAGCTCCGCAACCGCGTCGCCTTCCGGCGCGCGATGAAGCGGGCGCTCACGAGCGCGATGCGCTCCGGCGCGAAGGGCTGCAAGGTCCAGGTCTCCGGGCGCCTCGGCGGCGCCGAGATGGCCCGCACCGAGTCCTACGCCGACGGTCGCGTCCCGCTGCACACGATGCGCGCCGACATCGACTACGGCTTCTACGAGGCCGTGACGACGTTCGGGCGGATCGGCGTGAAGTGCTGGATCAACAAGGGCGAGATCATGCCCGAGGGCTTCACCGGCGTCGACCTCACCGACCTCGAGGGCCCGAGCAACCAGGGTCGCGACGATCGCGATCGCGGTGGCCGTGACGGCCGCGACGGTCGCGGTCGCGGCCGGGGTGGCCGGGGTCGGGGCGGTC
>NZ_JBLKKY010000090.1:0-13606 GCF_059438195.1 Paraconexibacter sp. | reverse complement strand
GCGAGATCCAGTCGGGCGAGTTCGCCCGCGAGTGGATCGCCGAGAACCGCGCCGGCCAGGAGAACTTCAAGCGCATGCGCGCCGAGCAGGCGGCGAAGCCGATCGAGAGCACCGGCAAGGAGCTCCGCGGCATGATGGCCTGGATCGACGACTCGGGCTTCGCGCAGGGCTGAGCGACGTACGGCGATCCGGCGACGCTGGGCGTCGCTGGTTCGCCACACGCTCAGTGTCCTCGGCACGTGTGGAGAGCTGACGACGCGCGGCGTCGCCGGATCTCCACACGCTGCGGGACGCACGCGGGGCGGAGGGCGAGCGAGCGCAGAAGGAGAAGGTGCGCCGCAGATCAGCGAGCGACCGTGATCGGGCACCTGCTGGTCGCGTGAAGGCGGGACGTGACGTTCCCGGAGCGGCGTCGCGAGACGGCCGGAGGCCGGCTTGCGGAGCGCAGGGGAATGTCACGTCCCGCCCCCACCGAAGCCTCGGGCACCGCCGCTTCACCGGCGCTCGCCCCCCGATTCGCTAGGGTGAGGCGCGCCGTCGCGACTGGCGACACCGAGGTGGAACCAACCACCGTGGAGCGGCGGCGCGAACACCGCCGCGCGCCTGGGCAACCCCGTCGACCCTCGTCCCCGCGGAGGCCTCCCAGTGACCGCCACCACGCTTCAGATCCCGTCGGACCTCCTGCCGCAGGACGGCCGCTTCGGCTGCGGTCCCTCGAAGGTCCGGCCCGAGCAGCTCGCCGTCCTCGCCGGCCCCGGTGCGGCCGTCATGGGGACCTCGCACCGGCAGGCGCCGGTGAAGGACGTCGTCGGGCGCATCCGCCGCGGCCTCGCCGAGCTCTTCTCCCTTCCCGAGGGCTACGAGGTCGCGCTCGGCAACGGCGGCACGACCGCGTTCTGGGACGCCGCCGCGTTCGGCCTCGTCCGCGAGCGCTCGCTCCACCTCCAGTACGGCGAGTTCTCCTCGAAGTTCACGAAGGTCTGCAAGGGCGCGCCGTTCCTGCAGGACCCCGTCGTCGTCGAGTCCGAGCCCGGGAGCGCGCCCGCGCCGCGGGCCGACGCCTCCTGCGACCTCATCGCCTGGGCGCACAACGAGACGTCGACGGGCGTCATGGTCCCGGTCGCGCGCCCGGAGACCGATCCCGCCCACCCCGCCCTCGTCGCGATCGACGCCACCTCGGGCGCGGGCGGACTCCCGCTCGACGCCACGCAGGCCGACGTCTACTACTTCGCGCCGCAGAAGTGCTTCGCCGCGGACGGCGGCCTCTGGCTCGCGCTTCTCAGCCCCGCGGCCATCGCGCGCATCGAGGAGATCGGCGCTTCGGACCGCTGGGTCCCCGAGTTCCTCTCGCTCACGACGGCGCTCGACAACAGCCGCAAGGACCAGACGTACAACACGCCCGCGGTCGCGACTCTGCTCCTCCTCGCCGACCAGGTCGAGTGGATGCTCTCGCTCGGCGGCCTCGACGGGTGCGTCGCGCGCACGACCGCTTCGTCCTCGCACCTCTACGGCTGGGCGGAGGCGTCGGAGTTCGCGACGCCGTTCGTCGCCGACCCGGCGCAGCGCTCGCTCGTCGTCGGGACGATCGACTTCTCCGAGACCGTCGACGCCGCCGAGGTCGCGAAGACCCTGCGCGCGAACGGAGTGGTCGACGTCGAGCCCTATCGCAAGCTCGGTCGCAACCAGCTCCGCGTCGGTCTCTTCCCGGCGATCGAGACCGCCGACGTCGAGGCGCTCACCGCCTGCGTCGACTGGGTCGTCGAGCGCATCTCCGCGTGACGTGCCGCCGATCCGCCGCGCCGCCCGCCCCCGCATCTTGACCGCCTGCCATCGCCCGAGGAGCGAACGAGAATGAGCACACCCGAGAAGCCCCGCGTCCTCGTCGCCGAGAAGATCGGCGACTCCGGCATCGCGCTCCTGCGCGAGCACTTCGACGTCGACGTGAAGACCGAGTGGGCCGACGGCGAGCTCGCGGCCGCGATCGGCGACTACGACGGCATCCTCATCCGGTCCGCGTCGAAGCTCACGGCCGACGTCCTCGAGCAGGCGGGGAACCTCAGGGCGATCGGCCGCGCCGGCGTCGGGGTCGACAACGTCGACGTGCCGGCGGCGACGAAGCAGGGCATCGTCGTCGCGAACGCGCCGCAGTCGAACGTCGTCACCGCCGCCGAGCACACGCTCGCGCTGCTCCTCGCGCTCGCGCGCAACGTGCCGCAGGCGCACGCCGCGCTCGTCGCCGGTCGCTGGGACCGCTCGAAGTACTCCGGCGTCGAGGTCATGGACAAGACGCTCGGCATCCTCGGCTTCGGCCGCATCGGCCAGCTCGTCGCGCACCGCGCGCAGGGCTTCGGGATGCACGTCGTCGCCTACGACCCGTTCGTCGGGGCCGAGCGGTATCGCGACCTCGGCGTGGAGAAGGCCGAGACGAGCGACGACGTCTACCGCGTCGCGGACTTCATCACCGTGCACCTCCCGAAGACGCCGGAGACCGAGGGCTGGCTCGACGCCGACGCCTTCGCGAAGATGAAGGACGGCGTCCGCATCCTCAACGTCGCCCGCGGGCCGCTCATCGTCGACGAGGACCTCGTCGCCGCCCTCGACAGCGGCAAGGTCGCCGGAGCGGCGCTCGACGTCTTCCGCAGCGAGCCGATCACCGAGCACCCGCTCTTCGGCCGCGACAACGTCGTCGTCACGCCGCACCTCGGCGCCTCGACGGCCGAGGCGACCGACCGCGCCGGTTACCAGGCCGCCGAGCAGGTCGTCGCCGCTCTCACCGGCGGCGCCGTGACGACCGCCGTCAACGTCCCCTCCGTGGGCGCGGAGGACCTCGAGGTGCTCGGGCCGTTCCTCCCGCTGTGCCGCAGGCTCGGGCGCCTCGCGGTCGGGCTGGCGGACGGCGCCTCGATCGACCGTCTCGAGGTCGAGATCCTCGGGCGCATCGGCGAGCGCGACGCCCGCCCGCTCGTCCTCCACGTCCTGCTCGGGGCTCTCGAGGGGCACACGGAGGAGGACGTCAACGAGGTGAACGCGCCGTCGCTCGCCGACGAGCGCGGCATCGAGGTCGAGGAGACCCGCAGCACGACGGCACGCGACTTCACCGACCTCGTGCGGGTCACGGTCGTCTCCGGGGACGCGCGCTCGCGCGTCGTCGGCACGACGCTCGGCCGGCACGATCGGCCGCATCTCCTCGAGGCGTGGGACAACCGCTTCAACGTCCAGCTCGACGACCACGTCGCCGTGTTCCGCTACCGGGACGTGCCGGGGATGATCGGCAAGGTCGGCGGCGTCTTCGGTGCTGCGGGCGTGAACATCAACCAGGCGGCGGTCGGTCGCACGCGGGCCGAGGACGACGACCTCGCCGTCATGGTCATCACGACCGACGCCCCCGTCCCGCAGTCGGTCATCGACGAGATCGTCGAGGTCGACGGCTTCGTCGCCGGGCGCGCGATCACGTTCTGAGCTGCTCTCGACGCCCTGTTTGACAGGGCGTCACGGCGCCGGTTTCCCATCGGTCGCCGGAAAAAGATCCGCGTCACCTGTCAGATCTGCTCGAATCGCGCGACCAAGCAGGTCGGCAGGGGCGGCTGGGAGCCGTCCGCGTTCCAGCAGGAGGTTCCACCATGCAGGAGTTCACTCGGCGGCTGCGTGCCGCCGGCGCCGTCGCGGCGCTCGCCGCGGCCGCGGGCCCCGTCGCGGCCGCGCAGGCGGACGTGAAGGGATGGTCGTTCGAGCCGCCGCTCTTCTCGGTCGGCGACATCCACGGCCAGGCGGGCTGGAGCAAGACCGGCCCGTTCGACTCGGCCGTCGCGGCGAACCCCGGCGGGCATCCGTTCGGGGCGCAGAGCCTGCGCATCTCGAACGCCGTGACGTCGGGGTCGTTCGGCGACCAGACGTTCGCGCCGTCGCTCGTCGACGCCGCGGGTGAGACGACCTCGGTCGACCGCGGCGGCGCCTCCGGCGGCGTGCGGCAGACGACGTTCGAGGCCTCGTTCCGGGTCATGCCGACGCAGACGACCGAGCAGCCGGGGCTCTTCCTCTCGGTGAGCCCGGACAACGGTCTCGGCGACCGCATCAGCTACGTCGGCCTCTCCGACAGCGCCGACGGCGTCGACGTCATCTTCTTCGACACGCCCGATCCGGCCGAGTGCTCTCCGGCCGTCGCGCCGAACTGCTTCATCGGCCAGGAGATCGCGAGCGACCTCGATCGCTCGGTCCCGCACCACATCCGGTTCAAGATCGTCTTCAACGATGGTCCGGACAACGACGTCGTCCAGGTCTTCGTCGACGGGGTCCTCGCGGTGACCGGCGAGACGTGGGAGAACTACTACCGCAACAGCCCCGAGCAGGCCGGCAACGGGAACGTCGTCGCCGCGACCGACACGCTCCTCTTCCGGTCATCGGGGACCGCGGCTGCGGGCACGTCGGGTGAGGGCTTCCGCTTCGACGACGCCCGCCTCGAGTCCTACGGCGGTCCGAGCGGCCCGGTGGGCCCGCAGGGCCCCGCCGGCCCGACGGGTCCCACGGGTCCGACCGGCCCGACCGGTCCGAGCGGGCCGAGTGGTCCGTCGGGCCCGACCGGCCCCACGGGTCCGACGGGTCCCACCGGTGCTCCCGGTGTCCCGGTCCCGGTGGCCGTGCCCGTGCCGGTCGTCGCCGGGGCGAGCGACGCGGCCCACCCGGTGAAGCTCGAGAAGTTCACGGTCCTCGACGCGAACCGCAAGAACCCGACGCGCCTGCGCATCCAGGTGACGTGCCCCGAGGGCGCGGGCCTCTGCTCCGGCCGCGCCGTCTTCCGGATCGGCAAGAACACGGTCGGGCGTCGCGATCTCGATCTCGACGCGGGCGAGAGCGGCAAGATCACCGTGCGCCTCGGCCCGATCAACCGGCAGCGGCTCGAGCGTGAGGACGGGAACTTCCGCGTCATCGCCCTCACCCGCAACCGCGTCGGCATCGCATCGCGCGTCACCGATTCGCGCGGCGCCCAGGCCGCGCGGCGGCGGGCCGGCGAGAAGGCGCGCAAGGCGCGGGAGGCGGAGAAGGAGGCCTCCTCCTCGCAGAAGAAGTAGCCGTGGCGCCGGGGGCGGGCCGCGAGAGCCCGCCCCCGATGCGCCTTGGCGCCCTCGCGGGCCGGTGTTAATCTTCGACGCCGATGTCGTTCCGGCTCGATCTCCGACTTCTCCTCCTCCCCCCTCGGGGGGAATGACGCGTGGCGGCCGCGATGCCGCGAACCGAAGCCGAGAAGCTGTAGAGACCGAAGCCCGAGGAGAACGAACGACATGCCCGATCACGTAGTCCCGACGCCCGACGCCCGACCCGACGACGACGGCCGCGTCCTCATCTTCGACACGACGCTGCGCGACGGCGAGCAGTCGCCGGGCATCTCGCTCAACGCCGCCGAGAAGCTCGAGATCGCGCAGCAGCTCTCACGGCTCGGCGTCGACATCATCGAGGCGGGCTTCCCGATCTCGTCGCCCGGCGACTTCGAGGCCGTCCGCGGGATCGCCCGCGAGGTGCAGGGGCCGATCATCGCGGGCCTCGCACGTGCGAACCCGCAGGACATCGAGCGCGCGTGGGAAGCCGTCCGCGACAGCGAGCGGCCGCGCATCCACACCTTCGTCTCCACCTCGGACATCCACATCCAGCACCAGCTCATGGCGACCCGCGAGGACGTGAAGGGCCTCGCGCGCGCGTCCGTCGCGCAGGCGCGTGAGCTGTGCGAGGACGTCGAGTTCTCGCCGATGGACGCGACGCGCGCCGACGTCGAGTTCACCGCGGAGGTCGTCCAGATCGCGATCGACGAGGGCGCGACGACGATCAACATCCCCGACACGGTCGGCTACGCCGTGCCGGACGAGTACGCGAACTTCCTGCGCCGCCTCGCCGAGCTCGCTCCCGGCCTCAAGGACGTCGTCCTGTCGACCCACTGCCACGACGATCTCGGCCTCGCGGTCGCCAACTCGCTGCACGGCGTGCTCGCCGGGGCGCGACAGGTCGAGGGCGCGATCAACGGCATCGGCGAGCGCGCCGGCAACGCGTCGCTCGAGGAGTTCGTCATGCTCCTCCACACGCGCGGCGGGGAGCTCGGCCTCCACACGAACGTCAACACGACCGAGATCGCGCGCACGAGCCGCCTCGTGAGCCGGCTCACCGGCTACCCGGTCCAGCCGAACAAGGCGATCATCGGGCGCAACGCGTTCGCGCACGAGTCCGGGATCCACCAGGACGGCGTCCTCAAGGAGCGCTCGACCTACGAGATCATGGACGCGACGACGGTCGGCCTCGACGCGAACTCGATCGTCCTCGGGAAGCACTCCGGCCGGCACGCGCTCAAGTCGGCGCTCGAGGACCTCGGCTACCCGATCGACGGCCAGACCCTCAACACGGCCTTCAAGCGCTTCAAGGAGCTCGCGGACAAGAAGAAGCAGGTGACCGCGATGGATCTCGAGGCGCTCGTCACCGACGAGCTGCGCCAGGAGATCCCCGGCTACTCGCTCGAGTGGTTCGACGTCGAGGCCTCGAGCCGCCGTCCGCCGCACGCGAGGGTCGGCGTCTCGACCCCCGAGGGCGAGCTGCGCGAGGGCGAGTTCACCGGTGACGGCCCGGTCGACGCCGTGTTCCGCGCGATCAACGCGGCCTCGGGCATCGACGCGCGCCTGCGCGAGTTCCGCGTCGACGCGGTGACGGGCGGCCAGGACGCCCTCGGTGAGGTGAGCGTCGTCGTCGAGCTCGGCGACCCGGACGCCGCCGTCGCGACCGGACCTCCCGGCGTGCTCGCCGGCGAGCGCGTGACGGGGGCGGGGCAGGCCGTCGCGACCGACATCATCGAGGCGGCGGGCGAGGCGTACGCCCGCGCGCTCTCGAACGCCGTCCGGCGGGCCCGGGCGGCCGCCGAGGCGCCTGCCGAGACCCGCGCGGCGCTCCTCGCGACGCCGTAGCGCCCCCCGCTCAGGGTCTACACCGAGATCCCGGCCCGACGGACCGGGAAAACGTGGCAACCACCGCGCCGCAGGTCTACGATGCGGCGCGGTGGGAGCGGCGCCCGACACCGGGGCAGGGGAGAAGCGCGTGAGCGATCTCCTCGCCGCGGCTCGCTCCGCCCTCGGCGCCGGCGATCACCTCGGCGCTCTCGACCTCTCCGCGCAGGCGCTCGTCATCGACCCGCGATCGGCCGACGCCGCGCAGATGGTCGCCGCCGCGCGCGAGGGCCTCGACCGCACGGGCGCCTCCGGCGTCGAGCTGCGCCAGCTCACGATCGTCGCGGTCGACATGATCAGGTCGACGACGATCGCCGCGCGCGTCGGCCCCGAGACCTACCGCGAGCTCATGCTCGACCTGTATGGGGTGTGTGTCGACGCGACCGCGCGCTACGAGGGCCGCGTGACGAAGTACGTGGGTGACGGCGTCCTCGCCCAGTTCGGCCATCCGATCGCCCACGAGGACGACGCCCGCCGCGCGACGCTCGCCTCGCGCGCGATCCTCGAGGGCGTCGAGCGTCTCGGGGACCGCTGGGAGGACCGGCTGGGGGAGAGGCCCGCCGTGCGCATCGGCCTCGATGCGGGCCCCGTCGCGGTCGGCCGGGTGGGCGCGAGCCCGTGGTCGTTCGACGAGATCGCCGGCGACCCGCCGAACGTCGCCTCGCGGGTGCAGGCGACCGCCGACCCGTCCACCATCCGCGTCACGGAGGCGGTGCGCCGCCTCATCGCCGGGTGGTTCGACACCGTGCCGGTCGGCACGGTCGAGCTCCGCAACTTCCCGCGCCCGATCGCCCTCCACCGCGTCGTCAGGCCGACCGGCGCGGAGACGCGGCTCGAGGCGAGCATCCGCCCCCGACCGGCGCTCGTCGGTCGGGACGACGCCCTCGGCGTCCTCGCGGACGCGTGGCGCGCCGCGGCGGCCGGCGAGCGTCGCGTCGTCGCGCTCACCGGAGAGGCGGGCATCGGGAAGTCGCGGCTCGCGGAGCACGCCGTCTCGACCGCCGTCGCGGCGGGCGCGACACCGCTCGTCCTCTCGTGCTCGGTCATGCAGCGCCGCAGCCCGCTGCGTCCGGTGTCGCGCGCGCTGCGCCGGCTGCTCGGCGTCGGGCCCGCCGATCCCGCCGGCGCCGCGTGCGAGACGGTCGCGACCTGGCTGGCGGGCCTGCCCGGGGCCCCGGACGACGCCGAGACCGCTGCCGTGCTCGCACGGATCGCCGGCGCCGACGTGCAGGTCGACCTCGCGCCGGACCTCCTGCGGCGCCGGGAGTTCGACGCGGTCGTCCACCTCATCGAGGCGCTGGCAGCGGCCGGCCCGGTCATCGTCCACGTCGACGACCTCGACACGGCCGACCCCTCGACGGTCGAGCTCCTCGCGGCGCTGCTCGAACGGCCGCCGATCGGCCTCGTCGTGCTCCTCACCGGCCGTGGCTCCCTTCCCGACGTCGGTCACGTCGACGAGGAGATCCGACTGGGCGGCATCACGCCCGAGGCCGCGACGGCGCTCACGCGCAGCCTCGCCCCGCAGCTCCCGGCCGACGCCGTCGAGCGCATCGTCGCGCGCTGCGCGGGCGTCCCGTTCTACCTCGAGGAGCTCGCGTGGTCGTCGGCGGCGACGCCCGGCGACGTCGACGACGAGGCGGTCGCGCTCACGGCGTTCGTCGCGGCCCGGCTCGACGAGCTCGGACCCGATCTGCGCCGCCTCGTCGGCCTCACCGCGGTCGGCGGCGACGGCGTCGACGTCGACGTGCTCGCCACGCTCGCCGGCGTCCCGGCGGAGAGCCTCGAGCCCTCCCTCGCCGAGCTCGCCGGCCGCGGCGTCGTCGTGCGCGTCGTCGAGGGGACCGCTGATCGCATCCGCTTCCGTCACGACGTCCTGCGCGAGGTCGCCTACGAGACCATGCTCGCCCGCGACCGCGCCGATCTCCACGGCCGGCTCGCGTCGGTCCTGGCCGACCTTCCGCCGGGCCGCGTCCGGCCGGAGGACCTCGCGCACCACCGCGAGCTGGGAGGGGACCTCGTAGGCGCGGCGGGATCGTGGCTCGAGGCCGCGCGCGCGGCCGCGGCGGGAGGGGCGCACCGCGAGGCCGGCGGCTTCTTCTCGCGGGTCCTGGACCTGCTCCCGCGCATCTCGCCCGCCGACTGCCCGCCGTTCGAGCTCGAGGCCCAGCTCGGTCTCGGCGCCGCGCTCTCGACGACCGAGGGCTACACGTCGCCGCGCGCTCGCCGCGCGTTCGAGTCCGCCGCCGCGATCGCCGAGGCGCTCGAGGACTCCGTGCTCATCTTCCCGGCGCTCTGGGGCATCTGGACGTACTGGTTCGTGCTCGGCGAGCACGCGCGTGCGATCGCGCTGGGCGAGCGGTGCCTCGCGATCGCCGGTGCGAACCCGCGCGAGCCGCGGCTGCGGTGGGCCGCCGCGGCGATCGTCGGCTACCAGCGCCTCTACCTCGGCGACGCGGAGGGCGCGCGGGACGAGCTGCTCATCGCGACCGAGCACATCGGGAGCGAGCCGGTCGCCGACTTCCCGCAGGATCCCGGGATCGTGAGCTGCTCGGCGCTCGCGGCGGCCCACTGGCTCCTCGGCGACGAGGACGAGAGCACGCGGGCGGCGGCGCGCGCGCTCGCCCTCGTCGAGTCCCAGCCGCCGGGCGGGCGACGCTCCGCCTTCACCGAGGCGTGGGTCGCCTGCACGCTCGCGTGGCGCGCGCAGCTCGCCGGCGACGCCGAGGCCGCCCTCGGCCTCGCGGATCGCGCGCTGAGGATCTCCGCGGCCAACGGGTTCGCGACGTGGCTCGGCGCGGCGACGCTGCACCGCGCGATCGCGCTCTGCTCGCTCGGCCGGCTCGACGAGGGCCTCCCGATCCTCGACGCGGTCGTCGACGCGTGGAGGGCGACCGGCCGGGAGGCCGACGGGACGCAGCGCCACCCGGTGCTCATGACCCCCTACTTCGCCGGGCGCCGCGCCGAGTTCCTCCTCGTCGCCGGTCGGTCCGGCGAGGCGCTCGCGATCGTCGAGGATCTCCTCGCCTCGACGGCGGTGAGCGGAGAGCGCTTCTGGGACGCCGAGCTGCGCCGGGTCCGCGACGCAGCCCGGGCGGTCGGCCCGACCCAGGGGGCCGAGGCCTGATGCCGCTCCCCGCCGCTCTGCCCGACTACGTCGAGCGCGGGGGACGCCAGGTCTACCGGCCGCCGTACCGCGCGGACGACGTCGAGATCCGCGGGTTCGTCCTGCCGGCCGATCCCGACGCGATCGACGCGCTCCTCCAGCGTGATCTCGTCCTCCCGACCGGGGGAGCGCTCGACTACCGCTGCGCGCACCCGCACGTCGTGGTCACCCTCGCGACGATCGGCCGCATGCGGTCGGCGGAGCCGCCCGACGCCCTCCGCGGGCACATCCCCGAGCGCGAGCTCGCCGTGTGGTGCCTCGCCGCCGACATGACGGCGAAGGAGCGGCTCGTCTGGCACGTCCCGTACGTCTTCACCGACTCGGGTCAGACCGTCGCGACGGGACGCGAGGTCTACGGCTATCCGAAGCAGCTCGGTCACTTCGACGACGGCTTCACCACGGCCCTCGACGGTTCCGGGACGACCGTCGTGCGGGCGCTCACGCTCGACCCCTTCGGCCCTGCGCACGCGGCGTCGCTGCGGCCGATCGTCTCCGTGAGCAGGGCTCCCGGAGGCGGCGCGGCGCCTCCGGCGTCCTCCTCGTGGGTGGACGAGCTCTTCGCCTGGTTCCCGGGCGGGGCCTCCGTGTCCGTCGGCCTCCCGTCGACGGCGTCGCCGGCCGCCTCCGCGGCGATCACCCTCCCCGGCTCCCCGCCGCCGCCGTCCGCCCCGCCGCCGCCGCCGTGGTCGAAGCCGGTCATCGCCGCGATCACCGGAGCCCCTCTCTCGAGTGACCCCGACGCGCTCGCCACCGAGCTCGTCAAGAACCCCGCCCTCGTGTTCCTCAAGCAGTTCCGCGACGCCGCCTGCCCGACGAAGGCCTGCTACCAGGCCGTCATCGAAGCGCCGATCGCCGTCGACCCCGTCGGGGCGACCTACGACCTGCTCGACCCCGCGGAGTTCGGCCTCGAGGTCGGAGACCTCGCCTCGCATCCGCTCGCGAGCGAGCTCGGGCTTCCCGCGGGGAAGGCGCTCACGCCCGTCCGGGCGTTCCGCGCGACGCTCGCGTTCGGCATCCAGACGGGCATCGAGGTCTGGCGGGCGCCGACATGAGGGCGGCCCGGTGACCCTCCCGCGGGTCGTCGTCCTCGGCGGCGGGGTCGGCGCCGTCACCGCCGCCCTCGAGCTGTCGCGGCCCGGCTGGCAGAGCCGGTACGGCGCGATCACCGTCTACCAGCAGGGGTGGCGGCTCGGCGGGAAGGGCGCCAGCGGTCGCGGCGTCCAGCGGAGGATCGAGGAGCACGGGCTTCACATCTGGTTCGGCTTCTACGAGAACGCGTTCGCGCTCCTGCGGGAGTGCCACGACGAGCTGGACGCGCTCGCGCAGGCCGGGGTCCCGCGGTGGCCGCTCGCCGCGCAGTCGATGGAGGAGAGCTTCGCGGCCTGCGGGGACATCGCGCTCACCGACCACGACGGCTGCTGCTGGTCGAGCTGGGTCGCCGAGTTCGCGCGCTTCGAGGAGGACCGTCCGTGGCTCGTGCCGGACCCCAGGCCGCCGGCGGAGCGACCCGACCGCTGGTCGGTCGCGCACTACACGGCGCGGTGCCTGCGCCTCGCCGCCGACCTCCTCGAGTCCCTCGCGAGCGCGGAGGAGGACGCGTCGATCGTCGCCGGAGGCGCGGGCGCCGCCGATACGGCGCTCGGGGCGCTCGCCGGTGCGAGTCGGGGGGCGTGGCTGCTCCTCGACACCGGCGCCCGCGACGCGCTCGACGCCGCCGCCGACGTCCTCGACGCCGCGGCCGCGGCCGCGGGCGGGTCGGCGGCGCTCCTCGACGCCGCTGGGCCGGTCCTCGCAGCCGTCGATCTCGCGGTCGACGTCCTGCGCGGGCTCGGCGACGACGTCGTCCGGGGCTCGGACGCCGTGCGACGCGCGTGGTACGTCGCCGACGTCATGCTCGCGATCGCCCGCGGCGTCATCGAGGACGGGGTCCTCGAGTCCGACAGCTTCGCGGTCGTCGACGACATCGACTTCCGGGACTGGCTGCGCGCCAACGGCGCCGAGCGCGAGAGCGCGGAGTGCGCGCTGGTGCGGGGCGTCGTCTACGACCTCGCGTTCGCGTATCGCGACGGGGACCCCGCCCGCCCCGCGTGCGCGGCGGGCACCGCTCTTCGCGGCCTCCTGCGGACGTTCTTCACCTACCGCGGAGCGCTCATGTGGAAGATGCTCTCGGGCATGGGGGACGTCGTCTTCGCCCCGATGTACGAGCTCCTCGTGAAGCGCGGCGTCAAGGTCGAGTTCTTCCACCGCGTCGAGGAGGTCCGCGCGGCGAACGGACTCGTCACCGAGATCGAGATCGACGTCCAGGCCGAGGTCGCGCCGGGAACCGGCCCCGAGGACTACCTGCGGGTCGCCCCGGGGCCCGCGACGACCGCGGGGCCCGTGCGGCTGTGGCCGTCCGCGCCGACCGTCCCGCTCGCGCAGGCCGCCGCCGCGGCGGCCGCGCCCGAGGCGTTCGAGTCGTGGTTCGCGGACCGCGACGCCGCGCGCGTCGCGACGAAGGTGCTGCGCCACGGCGCGCCCGCCGACGGCTTCGAGGTCGTCGTGTTCGGGCTGCCGATCTCCACGGTCCCGCTCGTCGCCGGGGACCTCGTCGCCCAGTCGCCGCGCTGGCAGGCCGCCGTCGACCATCTCCGCACCGTCCCGACACAGGCGATGCAGCTGTGGCTCGACAGGCCCGCCTCGCAGCTCGGCGACCACGAGGACGGCACCATCGTCGGCGGCTTCGTCGAGCCGTACGACACCTGGGCGGACATGCCGCACCTCGTCTCCCAGGAGGACGTCCCCGCGGCGACGGTCGCCTACTTCTGCAACGTCCTCGCGGACGCGCCGCCTCCGCCGAGGGGCGCCGCCGGCACGTGGCTCGCCGAGAGGCGCGCGGTCGTGCGCGCGCAGGCGCTGCGGTTCCTGCAGCGCGACGTGGGCGTCCTGTGGCCGCAGGCGGTCGATCCCCTCACCGGCGTCCTCGACTGGGAGCGCCTCGTCGCGCCGCCTGGCGTCGTGGGGGAGGCCCGGCTCGACCATCAGTACCTCCGCGCCAACGTGGAGCCGTCCGAGCGCTACGTCCTCTCGGTCCCGGGCTCGGGCGCGCACCGGATCCACCCGGGCGAGACGGGCTTCGCGAATCTCGTCGCCGCGGGTGACTGGACGGCCTGCGTCATCGACGCGGGGTGCGTCGAGGCGGCGACGATCGGCGGGATGCGCGCCGCGAACGCCGTCCACGCCGCCTTCGGGGACCCTTCGCAGATCAAGCCGATCATCGGGGACGACGCCCCATGAGCAAGGAGAGACGCCATGCCGTCGCAGGGTGACCACGGGCGCGACGCGCCGCGCCGGAGGATCGATCCGCTCGCCGCCGGGATCAGCGACGGCGTCACGGCGGGCTACGAGGCGATCGAGCACGTCCTCGACGGCCTGAAGGAGAGCCTCGCGGTGCGTGGCCGCCCGCCGGGGGGCCGCGCGCCGCGGACCG
>NZ_JBLKKY010000089.1:0-13871 GCF_059438195.1 Paraconexibacter sp. | reverse complement strand
GCCCGGGACCTCGCGCGCGGGGCTCGCCGCGGGCGGCGTCGCGCTCGCCGCGGCGTCGTGGCTGCGTCACGGGCGCCCGCTCTTCGCCCTGCCGCCCGACGAGCGCTCGGGCCTCCTGCGCGGGCTCGCCTCGGCGGGCCCGGCAGGTGCGGCCGCGCTCGACGGGCTGAAGGCGCTGCTCCTCCTCGCCCACGGCGCGCGCTCGCACGCCGGCGAGATCGGCGCTGTCGCGACGCGCCACGCACCCGCGCGCGACGACGGCGCCCTCGACCTCCGCGACGCCGCCGAGGGTCCGGCCCGCCTCGACGCCGACGTCGTCGTCGTCGGCTCGGGCGCCGGCGGGGCGTTCGCCGCCCGCGCGCTGGCGCGTGCGGGGCGCCGCGTCGTCGTCGTCGAGGAGGGCGAGCACTGGCCGGTCGCGCGCATCCGGGCGACCGACCCGCTGCGGCGCTTCGCCGGCCTCTACCGCGACGGCGGCGCGACGATCGCGCTCGGCGCACCTCCCGTGGCCCTGCCGATGGGCCGCGCCGTCGGCGGGACGACCGTCGTCAACTCGGGCACGTGCTACCGGCCTCCCGCCGACGTCGTCGCGCGGTGGCACGGCGAGCACGGCCTCGCGCTCGCCGACCCCTCCACGCTCGACCCGCGGCTCGCCGACGTGGAGGAGACGATCTCCGTCGCCCCCGCGCCCGCCGCGGTCCTCGGGCGCAACGCGCAGCTCGCGCTCGCGGGGGCGGAGGCGCTCGGCTGGCGGGCCGCGCCGCTGCGCCGCAACGCGCCGGGCTGCGCCGGGAGCTGCCAGTGCGCGATCGGGTGTCCGCGTGCCGCGAAGGCGGGCGTCCACCTCACCGCCCTGCCGCAGGCGTGCGCGGCCGGCGCGCGCATCATCAGCCGGCTGCGCGTCGACCGCGTCCTCCACGAGCGGGGCCGCGCGGCGGGCGTCCGCGGCCGCGACGCGAACGGCCGACGGATCGAGGTGCGCGCGCCGCTCGTCGTCGTCGCCGGCGGGGCCGTCGAGACCCCCGCCCTGCTGCGGCGGTCCGGCCTCGGGCGCCATCCGCGACTCGGCGCGAACCTCTCGATCCATCCGGCGCTGGGGGCCGCCGGGCGCTTCGCCGAGCCGGTCCACGCGTGGCGCGGCGTCCTGCAGAGCGTCGGCATCGAGGAGCTGCACGAGCGGGACGGCATCCTCATCGAGGCGACCGCGACGCCGCCGGGCATGGGGTCGATGGTCCTACCGGGCGTCGGCCGCGAGCTCATCCGCCGGATCGAGGACGCCTCTCATCTCGCCTCGCTCGGCGCGATGATCGACGACAAGCCGTCCGGCCGCGTCCTCGGCGCACGCAGGCCGGTCATCACCTACCGGCTCGACCGCGAGGACGGCCGCCGCCTCGTCCGCGCGCTCGGGGCGATGGCCGAGGCGCTGCTCGCGGCGGGTGCCGAGGAGGTCGAGCTCGGGGGCGGCGCCGCGCCGGTCCGCCGCCGCGACGAGATCGCCGCGGCGCTCGAGGGCATCGATCCCCGCCGGCTGCACCTCGCCGCGTTCCATCCGACGGGCACCGCCGCCGGCGGCGACGACCCGGCGCGCCACCCCTGCGACCCGGCCGGCCGCCTGCGCGGCGTCGACGGGGTCCTCGTCGCCGACGCCTCGCTCCTCCCCGAGTGCCCGGGCGTCAACCCGCAGGTGTCGATCATGGCGCTCGCGACGGCTGTCGCCGAGACGGCATCCGCCTCGGGCGGCGCCGGGCGCAGCGGGATGCGCGCCCGCCCCGCTGCCGCGTGACGCCGTTCAGCCGCGCAGCTCCGCTGCGAGGCTCGCGACGTCGGCGAAGAGGCGGGCGCGCTCGACGGCGCCGACGCCGGGGGGCCCGCCGCGGCGGCGGCGGTCGATCGTCGCGACGGTGATGACGAGGCGCTCCGGCGAGTCCCAGGCCGCCCACGGCGCGGCGATGTCCAGATCCTCGAGGAGCATGGCGCGCGCCGCCGCCCGCGGAGAGGCGCCGGCCTCGAGACGGGGGACGGCCGTCTCCTCGGCCCACTCGAGGTACGCGCGCAGCACGGCGACGTCGTCGAGCGTCGCGAGGGGCCCGTGGCCC
Source organism: Paraconexibacter sp. (assembly GCF_059438195.1). Taxonomy (NCBI): domain Bacteria; kingdom Bacillati; phylum Actinomycetota; class Thermoleophilia; order Solirubrobacterales; family Paraconexibacteraceae; genus Paraconexibacter; species Paraconexibacter sp. The sequence continues at coordinate 11,775 of NZ_JBLKKY010000089.1, read as the reverse complement.
GGGACGACGACGCGCGGGGCGAGGCCCGCGATGACGTCGAGGGCCGCGCGCCACGAGGACGCGGGGCCGGCCCACATGACCGGATGGACGCCGACGAAGAGGACGTCGCCGGCGAAGACGACGTCCGCGTCCGGGACGTGCGCGACGAGGTCCCCCGCGGTGTGCGCCGGCGCGACCTCGCGGAGGCGCAGCTCGCGGCCGCCGACGTCGAGGACGAGCTCGCCGCTGAACGTGCGGGTCGGCGCGGGCGGCTCGATCCCCGAGAAGTCGTACGGCGCGAGCATCGCCCCGACGTAGCGGCCGAGGACGCCGAGCGGGAGGCGCGGGAGCAGCGGGAGGCCCACGGAGCCGACGACCGGGAGCGGGAGCCCGCCGACGCGACCGAGGACGGGCGCGAGGGCCTGGAAGCGCTGCAGGCCGGCGGGCGGGTCCTCGGCGAGCAGCTCGGCCGCGGTCTCGGTGGCGACGATCTCGCCGCCCGCGAGGAGCTGCGCGCCCCATGCGTGGTCCCCGTCGGCGTGCGTGAGGACGAGGGTCGAGACCGGCTCGGGCACGACGTCGGCCACCGCGCCGAGGAGGCGACGCGTCCGCGCGAGGTCCCATTGCGTGTCCACGACGCAGGCCGCACCGTCGCCCGTGACGACACCCGCGTTCGACTCGCCCCACTCCCCGTTGGGCGTGAGCCACGCGCGGACGCCCTCCCCGACCTCGACGAGGCCCGCGTCGAAGCGAGGCGTCGCGCCGTGATCGGTGCGCGCCCGCACCGCCTACGCCTCGAGCGTGCGCAGGCGCGCCCACCCGGCGGCGAGGAACGCCGCGACCCACGTGGGGACGACGACGAGCGCGGCGGCGAGCGAGACGGCGTCGTCCGCATCGACGTCGTTGAACGTCAGCCGGTTGACGCCGAGCGAGAGCACGACGTTGCGCAGCGAGTCGTCGATGAGTGTGAGGAGGAGGACGAGCTGGATCCCGAGCAGGTTGAGGAAGAGCGCGATCGTGATCGCCGGGCCCGTCGAGCGGAAGAGCCCGCCGACGCCGAGCGCGATGAGCGCGGGGACGAGGAGCGTGATGAAGAGGTTCCAGATGCCCTCGCCGACCATCTCCCCGGTCACCGCCGGACCGCCGTCGTCGCCGATGAGGGCCGCGCCGATGAGCGCGGGGATCGCGCAGGCCGCGACGACGACGAGGACGATGACGACCGCGGCGAGGACCTTCGAGAGGTAGAGGCGGGCGCGCGGCACGCCGGTGAGGAGCTGGTAGCGGAGGGTGCCGGCCGCGTGCTCCTCGCTCCCGAGGCGGGCGCCGACGACGATGAGGATGATCGCGCCGAGCGTCGACATCCCGAACACGAAGTCCTCGTAGAAGAGGGCGCCGCCGTCGGCCTCGACGACGTCGGTCGCCGTGAGGACGACGAAGAGCAGCCCGAAGAAGAGCGGGAGGCCGACCGCGCTGCCCGCGAGCAGCCGGCGACGGCGGAACTTGAGGAGGTCGGCCGCGACGAGGGCGCTCATCCGGCCCGCCCCCCGGTGAGGTCGAGGAAGCGGCGCTCGAGCGTCTGGACGTCGAGGCGCAGGCCGTGGACGCCGACCCCCGCCTCGACGAGCCGGCGGTTGAGCGCCGCGACCGCGGGCGCCGCGACGTCGCCCTCGACGCGCAGGACGCCGGCGGGGAGCGTCGTCACCGACGAGACGCCGGGCGCCCCCTCGAGCACGGCGGCCGCCCGCGCGAGGTCGTCGCAGGCGACGAGCAGGGCGCGGTCGCCCTCGTCGAGGAGCGCGGTCATGGAGGACTGCCGCACGACCCGGCCCTCCTCCACGATCGCGACGTCGTCGCAGAGCTTCTGCATCTCGTCGAGGAGGTGCGAGGAGAGGAAGACGGTCCGGCCGTCCTCGTCGACGAGGCGGCGGATGAGGAGGCGGAACTCGGCCATCCCCGCCGCGTCGAGGCCGTTCGTCGGCTCGTCGAGGACGAGGAGGCGCGGGTCGCCGAGGAGCGCGCGCGCGACGCCGAGCCGCTGGCGCATGCCCATCGAGTAGCTCTTCACGGCGTCGTCGCCGCGACCGGCGAGGCCGACCGTCTCCAGGAGCGCCGGGATGCGCGCGACCGCGCCCTGGCCGTCGACGAGCGGCGCGTGGACGCGGAGGTTCTCGATGCCCGTGAGGTGCGGGTGGAACCGCGGCTCCTCGACGATCGCGCCGACCCCGCGCAGCGCCGTCTGCGGGTCGGCGACGACGTCGACGCCGCCGAGACGGACCTCGCCGGCGCTCGGGCGGGCGAGCCCGAGGAGGAGGCGGATCATCGTCGTCTTCCCGGCGCCGTTTGGACCGAGGAAGCCGAAGCACGACCCGGCCGGGACCGCGAGGTCCACGTCGTCCACGGCGACACGCTGGCCGAACCGCTTCGTCAGCCCCTTGGTGAGAACCATCTCGCTCACGGGCGACGCAGGCTAGCGGAGGCCCGGGCCGCCGAGACCACCGCCTCTTCGCATCTTCCCAGCCACCGTCGGCTGCCGAGATGCGAAGAGCGCGGGGGGCGCGCCGTATCCTCCGAGGGGTGTCCGACTCGTCCGTCGCCCGCCCGGTCGCCGTCGTCGCCGCTCTCGCGTTCCTCGCGGGGTTTGCCGTCGCCGACGTGACCGGCGTGCGCCCCCTCGGGGGCGCGGTCCTCCTCGCCGGCGGCGCGTGGTGCGCGATGCGCGCCCGCCCGGTCGCCGGGACGGCCCGCACGGCCGCGCTCCTCGCGGTCGCCCTCGCCGCCTTCGTCGTCTCCCACCCGCTCGGCGACGCGATCGGCGCCTGGCCCGCGGTCGTCGTGATGTCCGCGCTCGTCGGCGGGACCGCGCTGCTCGTGATGACCCACCGGCCGCGTCCCGCCGCCGCGTAGGCTGCGCGGCATGGCCACGGAGCAGAAGGGACGCGTCGCCCTCGTCACCGGGGCGGCGAGCGGCCTCGGCGCGGCGGCCGCCGGCGCGCTCGCGGCACGCGGCGACCGCGTGGTGTGCGTCGACGTCGACGCCGAGGCGGGCACCGACATCGCCGACGAGATCGGCGCGCTCTTCATCGAGGCCGACGTCCGCGACCTCGACGCGAACCGGACCGCCGTCGAGGCGACGGTCGTCGCCCACGGCGGCCTCGACCTCGCGTACCTCAACGCGGGCGTCGCCTCCATGATCGGCGTCGGCGACGACTTCGATCTCGAGCGCTACCGGCACGTGATGGGCGTCAACCTCGACGGCGTCGTGTTCGGCGTCCACGCCTGCCTGCCCGCGATGCGCGAGCGCGGCGGCGGCGCGATCGTCGCGACGGCCTCGCTCGCGGGCCTCACCGCCGTGCCCTTCGACCCGCTGTACGCGGCGAACAAGCACGCCGTCGTCGGCCTCGTCCGCTCGCTCGGCGCGCTCGCCGACACCGAGGGCATCCGCGTCAACGCCGTCTGCCCGGGCTTCGCGGAGTCCCAGATCATCGAGCCGATCCGCGAGGGCCTCGCGGCGGCGGGCGTGCCGATCATCCCCGCCGAGAGGGTCGCCGAGACGGTGCTCCGGCTCTTCGACGGCGAGATGTCGGGTGAGTGCTGGTTCGTCCAGGCGGGCCGCGAGAGCGCGCCGTTCGGCTTCCGCGGGATCCCCGGGCCCCGCGAGGAGGGCTGACGGCCCTCAGCGCGCGATGAGCGGCGCGAGGGTGCTCCGCGCGAAGGCGCGCGCCGCGTCCTCGTCGCTGACGTCGACGACCGGCGACGGGAGGAGCACGTAGGTGAGCGCCAGGCGGACGAGCACGTCGGCGATGCGGTCGGCGTCCTCGCGCGCCCCCTCGGCGACCCGCCGATCGACGCGGAGGCGGTCGGCGACGTAGAGCCGGGCTAGCTCGAGCACCGACGGGGCGCCGCTCGCGAGCCGCTCGAGCGTCGATCCGGTCTCGTCGAAGGCGAGCCGCGCGACGAGCGGATGCCGGTTGGCGATGCGGGCGCAGAGCACGAAGGCCTCGGCGATCCGCTCCGCGGGATCCTCGAGGCCCGCGAGCGCCTCGTCGACGTCGGCGAGGAAGCGCCGCAGCTCGCGCAGCATGAGCCGCTCGACGAGAACGCCCTTCGAGCCGAAGCGGCGGAAGACCGTCATGCGGCCGACCCCCGCCCGGGCCGCGACGTCGTCCATCGTCGCCGCGCGCGTCCCGGCCGCCGCGAACTCCTCGAGGGCCGCGTCGAGGATGCGCCGGTCGGTCGGGTCCTCCTCGCGCGCCGCGCCCTCGCCGATCGCGCGGGCGAGGAGCGCGACGAGATCGCTGGGACGGTCGGCCATCGGAGTACACCGTACCCGGGCATGCGAGCCCGTCACTGGTACTCACAGCCGCCGATCAGTACCATCGCGAAGCATGGCCTCCGTCCTACCCGATCCCGCCGACGCCCGCCGCTACGCCGTCGGCCCGGAGACGATCACGTGGCGTCGGGCGGGCGATGCCCGGGCGATGTTCGGCGCCGGGACCGCGCTCGTCCTCCAGGTCGCCCACCCGACCGTCGCCGGCGGCGTCCGCGAGCACTCCGACTTCGTCACCGACCCGTGGGGGCGGCTCTTCCGCACCCTCGACTACGTCAACCTCCTCGTCTACGGCGGACCGGAGGCGGCGGCGCGCACCGGGGCGCGGATGCGCGAGATGCACAAGCGCATCAAGGGCGTGGACCCGTCGGGCCGGCGCTTCCACGCGCTCGAGCCGGGGGCCTACGCGTGGGTCCACGCGACGCTCGCCGTGTCGATCGTCGGCGCCCACGAGCGCTTCGGCCGTCCCTTCCTCCCGGAGCAGCGCGAGCGGTTCTGGGCGGAGTGGCGCGGTCTCGGCCGCCTCCTCGGCATCCGCGAGGGCGACCTCCCCCAGGGCTGGGACGCGTTCACCCGCTACGTCGACGACACCGTGCACACGCACCTCGAGGACAACGACGTCGTCCGCCTCGTCCAGCACACGCTCGCCGAGCCGGCGGCGCCGCCCCTGCCCCGGCCGCTGCCGCGCGCCTGGCGGATCGCGCGGATCCCCGCGTCGCGTGCGATGGCGCTCGCGACGACCGGGCTCCTCCCCGCCTCCGCCCAGGACCGGCTCGACATGCGGCTCACCGCGGCCCAGGAGCGCGAGCTCGCTCTCCTCGGCGCCGCCTCGCGCGCGACGACCCCCGTGCTGCCGCGCGCGCTGCGCACGATGGGTCCGACGTACCTGCGCCTGCGCCGGCGCGAGATCGCGCGCGGGATGTTCGGCGAGGGGGCCGCCGGCGAGACCGCGCGCGCCGTCGCCGCCTGAGAGCCGTCGACCTCGCCCCGCCCGCGCCCTGAGGGGGGGGCGAATCGAACGCGCGTTGAATTCGCCCCCTATATGGGAGCGAATCGAACGCGCGTTGAATTCGCCCCTCCGCGCGTTGAATTCGCCCCTCCGCGCGTTGAATTCGCCCCTCCGCGCGTCGAGGTCGCGCCGCACGGGTGGTGAAGCGCCGCAGGACGGGCGCGCGCCCACTACCCTGCGCGCATGCGGGAGCAGGGGCGGGGACGCCGGTGCGCGCTGCTGGCGTGCGCGATCGCGCTGTGCGCGCCGGGCGCGGCAGCGGCACACGGGCCGACAGGCGGGACGACGGGCGCCCTCTCGGCGCAGGAGCGGGCGCGCGTGCTCGCCGAGGCGCAGGTCCTCGGCCTCGACCACGCCCTGCAGCACGCGACCGCCCGCCAGGCCGCGCCGCTGCCGCCGGTCCCGCCGGGCGGCGACCCCGGCTTCGACGCGTGCCGGCCGCGCGGCGACGCGAACGCGTTCGACTTCTCGCGGCCCCGGCCGCCCGCCGGGATGCCGACCGGGCAGGACCGGTGCTCGCGCCTCCCGCGTCAGCCGCGCACCCGCGAGAAGCTCGCGCGCGTCGGGCGCTGGACGAAGGACGTCGTCGACCTTCCGCACTACGCGATCCACGCGACGATGCTCCCTACCGGCAAGGTCCTCTTCTGGGGCTACGAGTGGACGCAGAACCTCATCACGCGGACGCCGAACAGCCACCAGGAGACCTCGTCGGCCTCGACGCTGTGGGATCCGTCGAAGGGCACGGGGCCCGACTCGCTGCGGGCGGTCCCGGCGCCGCAGATCGACATCGACGGCGACGGCGTCCCCGAGCGCGTGCCGCTGTACTGCTCGGGGCAGACCCTCCTCGCCGACGGCCGCGTCCTCGTCACGGGCGGGACGCTCGACCTCCGCTGGGCGGAGCGCGGCTTCACGAACCCGCCCGGCATCAAGACCGTCCTGGTCTTCGACCCGTGGAAGGAGGACTGGGTCCGGTCGGACGACATGACCGTCGCCCGCTGGTACCCGACCCAGACGAAGCTCGCCGACGGGCGGACCGTGGTTCTCGGCGGCTACGACGACAACAAGCCGACGGACTTCACCGGGACGCTCGACGTCGTCTCGCGCGACGGGCGGACGGTCCGCCACGCCCCGTCGGGCGACCGCCGGACCTGGACGTACCCGCAGATGCTCCTCATGCCGTCCTCGCGCGTGCTCCTCGCCGGACCGCTGAAGGACGACGCCGGGCTCCTCGACCCCGAGACGATGCGCTGGCGCCGCGCGCCGGAGCTGCCGCGCCACCGCGGCGGGGCGAACATCGTGCCGGTCCCGACACGCTCCGGCTCCTCGCCGCGGGCGATGCTCATCGGCGGGGCGGACTTCCTGCGCCCGGTGCGCGGCGAGGAGGCGCGCGCCTACCGGACGACCCTCGTCCTCGACGAGCGGCGGCTCTCCCGCGGCTGGCGCAAGGCGCCGTCGCAGCGCCGCGGCCGGTACTGGCCGAACACCGTCCTCCTCCCGGACGGCTCGATGGTGACGCTCGGAGGCGCCCGCGGCCACACGAAGACGGACGCGGCCTTCGCCGCGGCGCGCGCGAACCGGCGCGTCGAGCTCTGGGACCCGCGCACGGGCCGCTGGCGCCTCGGCCCCGCCCAGCGCGAGGACCGCACCTACCACTCCGTCGCGCTCCTCCTGCCCGACGGCCGGGTGTGGTCGGCCGGGGACGACGGCAACCCCAACCGCGACGGCGACACCGCCGAGGTCTACGAGCCGCCCTACCTCTTCCGCGGCGCGCGGCCGCGGATCGTCGGGGCGCCGAAGCGGCTGCGGTCCGACGGCCGGACGTTCACCCTCCGCACCCGCGGCCCCGTGCCGCGGCGCGTCACCCTCCTCGCCCCGGGGGCGACGACGCACGCCCTCGACATGAACCAGCGCTTCGTCGAGCTGCGCGTCGTGCGCCGGCGGACGACGTCCCGCGGCACGCACGTGCTCACCGTGCGGGGCCCGCGGTCGGCCGCGGTCGCGCCGCCGGGGCCGTGGATGCTCTTCGCGCTCTCGAAGCGCGGGGCGCCCTCGGTCGGGCGGTGGACGAGCGTCACGGGACGAGGCTCGGCTCGTCGGTAGCCTCGTGAGCGGTGACCCGCCCCTTCGTCATCGCCTTCGTCCGCACCTGGCTCCCCTTGCTCGTCGTCCTCGGGGGCGTCCTCGTCATCGCGATCGGCCAGGACGAGATCGCGCTCGAGGGCGGTGCCGGGATCATCGGGGCGGGGCTCGCGATCTGGCTCTTCAACTGGCTCTTCCGCATCGCGAACGCGGGCGAGCGCGATCGCCACGCCGAGGAGGACGCCCGGGCCTTCTACGACCGCCACGGAGTGTGGCCGGACGAGGCCTCCGAGGAGCTCCTGCGCCGCGACGCCGACGAGCGGCGTGCCCCGCGCGGCGAGCAGCGGCCCGCGCGCCCGGCGGTCGGCACCCGGCGGCGCCGCGGCCACTGAGCCGGGGCCGCGACGACCTGCGCGCGGCCGGCGCGGCCCGAGCCGCGCCGACGCTCAGCGGATGACGATCGTCGTCCCGACGGGGACGCGCTTGTAGAGCGCGATGACGTCGGCGACGCGCATGCGGATGCAGCCGTGGGAGGCGCGCGTGCCGATCGAGTACTCCTGGCCGGTGCCGTGGATGCCGACGCCCCCGACGATGCCCATCCACCGCGCCTTGAGCGGGTTCTGGGCGGTGCCGCCCTGCACGGTCGTCCCGGCGAGCTCGCCGGCCCACGGCGAGTTCGGCACCGACCACACGGGGTTGACCTGCTTGTTCTGGATGCGGAACCGCCCGCTCGGCGTCGGGTACGCCGACTGGCCGATCGCGACGCCGTAGCTCTTGACGACCTTGAAGTTCTTGAAGAGGCGGATCTTGAACTCGCGCTTGGAGACCGTGAGGACCGTCGAGTGCCGCTTGCGCAGCGTCTTGTAGGTGACGTCCGGCTTCACGGAGCTCACCGACTGCTTGAGGACGCGCGTCTGCGAGAGGCCGCCGTCGTAGGCCTCCTTCACGATCCGCTCCGTGCCCTCGGCGTCGAGCTCGCGGCCCTTCCGCGACCCTCGGGCGCGGATCTTCTTGAGGCCGATGCGCAGGCGGGCGTTGCGCGGCTTGCGCTCCACCTCATCGGCGACGTCGCGCGCCCAGTCGCGGATCGCGAGCGTGGAGTACGTGAGCTTCACGGGGACGTCGATCGTCTGGCCGGGCGCCGGCCGGCCCGCGTAGAGCGCGCGCTTGGCCGAGGTGAGCGGGTCGAACTCGAGCTTCGACTCCTCGGCATCGAGCCGGAACGTCTTGCCCGCCGCCTTGAGGACGACGTCCCGGAGCGCCTTCTTCTCGAGGTAGGCGAGGAGCTTGTCCGAGGCCTGCCCGACCGTGAGGTTCGAGACGTCGACGCCTCCGGCCGAGACGCCGGGCGCGATCCGCGGCTCGGTCGGGAGCTGCGCGGAGGCCGTCGCCGCGGGGACGAGCGCGAAAACGGACCCGGCGAGGGCGAGGGGAAGCGGGCGCATCGTCCACAGGGTACGGCGTCGACGTCGGTGCCGAGCCGCCCGCACCTCCGCTTGCAGGGCAGGTTGCAGGTGCCGCCGCTACGCGGCCGCGCCGGCCGGCCTGCGACCCCGCCCGGGCTCGTCGCCGTCGTGGCGCAGCAGGAGCTCCGTCACGCGCGCGGCGGCCTCGATCTGCGGGCAGTGGCCGATGCCCTCGAGCTCGACGTACTCGGAGTCGGGGAGCGCCTCGAGCAGGACCCGCGCCCCGCGGTGGGTGACCATCCGGTCCCGGTCGCCCCAGACGAGGAGCACCGGTCGGCGGATGCGATCGAGCGGGATGCACCCGGAGAGCTCGGGGATGAGCCGGCGGCCGGTCGCGAGGTAGCGGCGGACGTCGCGGCGACGCGACAGGTGCTGCGCGAAGGCCGCGACGACCTCGGGCTCCTGGTCACGCGGGCGGGCGAACGCGAGCTGGCGGTAGGCCTCGCCGACGACCCTGTGGAAGAGGGGCGGAGGCAGGGGGACCGTGAGGAGGAGGCGGACGAGCGCGTCGCCCTCGAGGGCCCGGAACCACACGGGATGCTCGAAGCCGGCGGGCGCGATCGGGGCGAGAGCGCGGATCGGGAGGTCGTCCTCGGCGCCGAGGCGCAGGGTCAGGCAGCCGCCGAGCGAGTTGCCGGCGACGACGACCTGCTCGCCCGTCTCCTCGGCGACGTGGGCGACGACGTCGGCGCCGAAGCGGTCGAGCTGAGGAAGGATCGCCTCGTCGCGGTCGAGGCGGTCCGCCCGGCCGAAGCCCGGGAGGTCGACCGCGATCGCGCGGCGGTTCGCGCGCGCGAGGCCGTCGAGGACGCGGCGCCAGGTGTCGGCGCTGTCCGCGTAGCCGTGGAACAGGACGAGCGGCGGTCCTTCGCCCTCGAGCTCGAGCGCGCGCGTGGTGGTCCCCCCGACGTCCAGCCGATACTCGATGAGCGGCTGCATGTCCCCTCCATCTTCCCGAACGGTCAGTCCGCATGCATTCGCGACTGTAAGTCGCATTTCGCCGCCGGCTGGGAGACTCCTCGTCGTGGAGGCCGCGCGACACGCCGACGAGCACGTCCCCCGCGGCTTCCTCGACCGGCTGCGGGAGGACCCGGTGCGCGCCCCCGAGGTCATCGCGCTCGAGGCCGCGCGGCTCCACGGGCCGGCCGCCGCGTCGTGGACCGCCGCCGAGCGCGAGGAGGGCCGCTCGCCGGCCGCCTCCGCCGAGCGCGCCCGCACGCGGTACACGCGCCTCGCGCGGCTCGAGGGCGCCGCCCTCGGCGTGGGCGGCTGGACGACGGTCGTTCCCGACCTCGTCGCGCTCGCGTGGATCCAGTCGCGTCTCGTCTTCCACCTCGCCGCGGCCCTCGGGCACGACCCGCGGGACCCGATGCGCCCCGCCGAGCTGCTCGTCCTCCAGGACGTCTACGACGACCCCGGCGAGGCCCGCGCGGCGCTCGACGGGATCGGCACGCCGGTCGCGGCGGCCTACGTCGGCGGGAAGCTCTCGTCCGCGCCGGGCGACGACCGCGGCCTCGTGCGGACGCTCGTCTCGCTCGTCGGCACGCACGCGGGCAAGCGGACGGCGGCGCGGTTCGTGCCGGGGTTCGCCTCGATCGTCGGCGCCGTCGCGAACGAGCGCGCGACCGGCGCGCTCGCCGACCGGGCGCTGCGCTTCTACGAGCGCTGAGGCGGGCGCGAGCGGGCTCGGCGGCCGACGGCCCGGCGCCTGGTCAGATCGCGCACCAGCAGCACGACTCATGGAGGTATGCAGGCCTTTTGCGAGAACACGAGCCCCGTGTCGTCCGACGCCGCCCCTACGGTGGGCGCCGTGCTGCTGCGTGAGATCACCCCTGGTTCGGAGGTCGATCAGGTCCTCCTCGTGCGCGCCGTCGAGCGTCGCGCGAAGAAGGACGGCACCGAGTACCTCCGCGTCGTCGTCGGCGACCGCACCGGCGAGGTCGAGGCGATGGTCTGGGAGGACGTCGCGCACCTCTCAGAGCACCTCGTCACGGGTGCCTTCGTGCGGGTCAGCGGCGCGCTCGAGGAGCACGAGCGGTACGGCCGGCGCCTCCGCGTCGACCGGTGGGGCCCCGCCGAGCCGGGCTCGTTCGACCCCCACGAGCTCCGCGACGGTCCGCCGCGCTCCTACGAGCAGATGGACGCCGACCTGCGCGCGCTCGTCGACACCGTGCAGGACCCGCACCTCCGCGAGCTCCTCGACCGCCTGCTCGGCGAGGGCACGGAGACCGGCGACCTCTACCGGATCGCCCCGGCCGCCAAGCGCTTCCACCAGGCCTACCAGCACGGCCTCCTCGAGCACTCGCTCTCGGTCGCCCAGGCGGTGAGCGCCATCAGCGCGACGTTCCCCGGCATCGACCGGGACGTCGCCGTGACCGGCGCGCTCATCCACGACATCGGCAAGCTCGACGCGTACACGACCGACCCCGACGCGCCGGACATGACGGATCTCGGGCGCCTGCAGGGCGAGATCCCGCTGGGCTACTACCGCGTCCGCCGGGTCATCGAGGACATCCCCGGGTTCCCCGCCGCGACCGCGCAGGCGATCCTCCACATCATCCTCAGCCACCACGGCACCCTCGAGCACGGCAGCCCGGTCGTCCCGTGCACGCGCGAGGCGACGCTCGTCCACATGATCGACAACCTCGGCGGGCGGCTCGGCTCGTTCGACCGCCTCGAGAAGCAGCTCGCGCCGGGCGCCGAGTGGTCGGGCTTCGACCGGGCGCTGTCGGGCAGCGCGTACTTCGCCCGCCGCGACGGCAGCGACGACACCACCGGCACACGCGCGGCGTGATGACAGCGCGGCGCCGTCACCGTCACCGTCACTGACGACACTTGCCCCTGGTCCAGGTGTCGTCAGGAGGGATGGGGCGACTCACACCGCGATGGACGCCCGGACCGCCCCCGATCTCCGG
>NZ_JBLKKY010000088.1:0-14174 GCF_059438195.1 Paraconexibacter sp. | reverse complement strand
TCCGCGACCGCGAGACGGCGCAGATCGCGATCGAGTCCGCGCTCACCGGCCACCTCGTCCTCTCGACGCTGCACACCAACGACGCCCCGACGGCCATCACGCGGCTCGTCGAGATGGGCATCGAGCCGTTCCTCGTCGCCAGCGCGCTCGACTGCGTCGTCGCGCAGCGTCTCGCGCGAACCCTCTGCGGACACTGCAAGAGGCGGACGATCCTCTCCGCCGAGGTGCTCCGCGACAGCGGCTTCCCGGCGCGCGTCGACATCGAGGCCCACGAGCCCGTCGGATGCGCCCGCTGCGCGAACAGCGGCTACAAGGGCCGGGTCGGCGTCTTCGAGGTCATGCAGCTCACCGACGAGATCCGCCAGCTCACGATCGAGCGCGCCTCGGCCGACCAGATCGCGGAGGCCGCGGTCCGCAACGGGATGCGCCGGCTCCGCGAGGACGGCCTGCAGAAGATCCTCGACGGGCGCACCTCGATCGCCGAGATCGCCCGCGTCACCGGCACGAGCTGACCGCCGCCGCCAGCGGCGGTGCGCCGTCCGCCGCCGCCGCCGTGTCGTCCGCGCCCGTACGGGTAGCGATCAGCGACCCGTACGCGAGACGCGAAAGGCAGGCCCACGATGGCACGGACGGTCGACCCCGACGAGCGCGGGGGCTACGGCACGGCGATCCTCTCCGGGCTGACCCTCGCCCTGGCCCTCGCCGCGGTCGTCATCGCGATCTTCGCGCTCACCGACGACGACGCGTCCGAGACGCGCACCGCGATCCCGGCGACCGACGTCGCCCATGACCTCGGGGAGTACCGGGGCGAGACGGTGACGATCCGCGGCGTCGTCGGGAACATCGTCCGCAGCGGGGACGCCGAGGCCGGCGCCGATGCGCCCGCCGCAGGAGAGGTGGACCCGCTCCTCGCGTTCACCCTCGGCGGGGAGATCCGCACCGACCAGGTCCTCGTCGTCTCGAGTGACGCGTACCCGCTGCTCGACGAGACCGACCTCGTCGAGGTCACCGGGACCGTCCGCGAGTTCGAGGCGGGGAGGTTCGCGGAGGCGTTCGAGGCTCCGCGGTTCTTCGACGTCAACCGCTTCGGCGACTGGGACACCCGGGCGGCGCTCGTCGTCCAGTCGATCGACCCGACGGTGACGAGCGTGGAGGGCTCGTGACCCGCCCGAGCACGGCCATCCGCGGTCCGACCCCCGGGTCGGTGTTCCCCTGGCTCCTCGCCGCGCTCACCGTCGCCGCCGTAGCCCTGGCCGTCTGGGGCCTCGTCGACGACGACGCGGACGAACGGGCGGACGCTGGGGTGAGCCTCGAGGAGATCCTCGACGATCCGCAGGAGCGCCTCGGGTGGACCGTGACCGTGCGCGGTCGGGCCGGGGCCCCGACGGTGGTGGGTGCGGACGACGCCCGCAGTCGCGAGGTCGCGCGGACGGCCGCGTTCACGCTCGGGAGCGCGTCCGCGGACGGGCGCATCCTCGTCCTCGCCAACGCCGACGACGTGCGGTTCCTCGACGACGGCGACCGGGTCGAGGTGACCGGATCGGTGCGACCGTTCGACAGCTCGCGTCTCGCCGTGCTCGCCGGCGAGCAGGCGGCGGTCGGCGACGAGGCGCTCCTCGAGAAGTGGGGTGGCCACCCGGTCATCATCGCGGCCTTCGTCGACCCGACCGTGCCGGCGGCCGGCAGCTGATCGCCCGTCAGCTCGCCGCGGCGGGCTGCCTCGCCCCGTTCGCCGAGGGCTCCTCGGTCGCCTCCGCCGGCGGCGTCGTGCGCAGCGGCGGCGGCGCCGGCCAGTCGGTGACGGGACGCTCGGTCGCGCGACGCGCCGTCGCCCGGAAGGGGCCGAACCAGCGGTCGAGCCTGATCCCGGCCTCGGCGGGAAGCTCCCCGAGCGCCTCGCGGAGGATCTCCCCGCGCTGCCCGGGGTGCCGGTGCAGAGCGCCGAGGAGGCCGAGGGTGAGCGCCCGCGGCCCTGCGATCTTCTCGGGCGGCCGCACGCGGTTGAAGTTGTCGGCGAGGTGGTCGGGGTTGCCGTCGAAGGTCCGGATGACCTCGCGCAGGAGCGGAGTGCACGGGCTCGTCGCGCGGCTCTCGCGGCAGCCCCAGTGGTAGGAGGGGAAGCACTCCCGGTCGCGCTCGCGCTCCCATGAGCGCAGCGCGGCGTCGATCTCCGCGTCGGGCCGCGACTCGGCGAGGAGCGGCGCGACGAGCTCGCCGAGCCGCCGGCCGAAGCGCAGGGCGTCCCGCTGCCCCGAGCCGATGACGGGGTCCTTGAAGTGCCCGGCGTCCCCGGCGAGGGCCCATCCCGGACCGCTGCTCGCGCGGAAGAAGGACGTCGTCTCGGCGGTCGAGCGCACCTTGCTCATGTCGTCGGCGCCGCGCAGGCGCTCGCCGATCCCCTCGGGGTCCTCGCCGATCGACGCGGCCCACGCCGCGTCGGGATCACGACGGTAGTCGCTGATCCGCTCGGCGGGCGGCATGAGGAGGACGATGACGCGCCCGTCCGGGACCGGGAAGGTGTAGCCGATGGTGTCGCCGTAGCGCCACTGCGACATCGTCTCGTGCCAGCGGGTGCCGGCCTTCGGGTCGCTCATGTACCGGAACGCCGCGCCGCGGCCGTTGCGCGACGCGCGGTAGGGCCGCCAGGAGCCGCACCGCGCCGCGACCGTCGAGCGGCGTCCGTCGGCGCCGACGACGAGCCGCGCCCGCAGCAGGTGCTCCTCGCCGTCGGCGAGGTAGCGCACCCCGGCGGCGCGGCCGTCCTCCCAGAGGACGTCCACCACCTCGCAGCCCTCGCGGAGCTCGGCGCCGGCGGCGACCGCGGTCTGCGCGAACGCGAGGTCCTGGTCGGGGCGCGGGATGCAGAGCCCGTAGCCGATCCCGTCGACGCTCGACCAGTTCTCGTGGACCTGGATGTCCCCGCAGCCGACGTGGACGTAGTGGCAGCGCGGCGGGTCGAGGGCGAGGAGCCGCTCGAGCGCGCCGAGGCGCGCGGCCTCGGCGACGGCGTAGGGCACGAGGACGTGCGTCGAGAGCGTGTCGGACGGGAACCGGCGCTGCTCGAGCACCACGACGCGGTGGCCGCCGCGGGCGAGCGTCGTCGCGACCGCGGAGCCGGCGATCCGGCCCCCGACGACGACGACGTCGGTGGTCTCCACGGCGCTCATGCGGCTTCGAGGAGGACGATCGGGATCGGGCGGTCGGTCGCCTTCTCGTACTCCTCGTAGTCGGAGTACATCTCCACGAACCGCTCCCACAGCCGCGCCCGCTCCTCGGGCGTCGCCTCGCGACCGGTCACCTTGCGGACCTCGGAGCCGAGCCGGACCCGCGCGACCGGGTTCGCTTGGAGGTTGAGCCACCAGGCCGGCGGCTTGTCGCTGCCGAGGTTCGACGCCACGACGGCGAGGGCGGGCCCGTCCTCGAGGTACATGAGGGGCGTCGAGCGCTCCTGGCCGCTCTTGCGGCCGACCGTCGTGAGGAGGAGGGTCGTCATGCCGAGGAAGCGATGGCCGATCCGGCCGCGGGTGCCCTCGTAGAGCTTGCGGTGGATCGACCAGATGACCTCGGCGACGGGGCGGGGAGGGGGAGCCATGGGCTCAAGCCTACGTGGCCCCGCGCGCGAAGATCAACACCCTGTCAAGTTTGCGGCCGCGCCCAGAGGCGCTGGTACCGTCCGGCGCCGTGCATCCGATCGAGGTCGCCGGACTCGTCAAGCGGTTCGGGCGCTTCCACGCCCTCGACGGCCTCGATCTCGTCGTGCGTCGTGGCGAGGTCCACGGCTTCCTCGGCCCGAACGGCTCCGGCAAGTCGACCGCGATCCGCGTCCTGCTCGGGCTCCTGCGCGCGAGCGACGGCGAGGTCCGCGTCCTCGGGGGCGATCCGTGGGCCGACGCCGTCGCCCTCCATCGGCGCCTCGCCTACGTCCCCGGGGACGTGAGCCTGTGGCCGGGTCTCACCGGCGGGGAGGCGATCGACGTCCTCACCCGCCTCCGCGGCGGCGTCGACGTGGCCAGGCGCGACGCGCTCGTCGAGCGGTTCGGCCTCGACCCGACGAAGAAGGCCCGCACCTACTCGAAGGGGAACCGCCAGAAGGTCGCGCTCATCGCCGCGCTCGCCGCCGACGTCGAGCTCCTCCTCCTCGACGAGCCGACATCCGGGCTCGACCCGCTCATGGAGTCCGAGTTCCGCGCGTGCGTGCGCGCGGCGCGCGACGAGGGCCGGACGGTCCTGCTCTCGAGCCACATCCTCTCCGAGGTCGAGGCGCTGTGCGAGCGGGTGACGATCATCCGCGCCGGGCGGACCGTCGAGTCCGGAAGCCTCGACGAGCTGCGCCACCTCACGCGGACGGCGATCACGGTCGAGACGGAGCGTCCGCTCGGCGACATCGCGGCGCACCCGGCGGTCCACGACCTCCGCTCCGAGAACGGCGAGCTGCGGTTCGACGTCGACACCCCGCAGCTCGGGGACGTCGTCCGGCGGCTCGCCGACGCGGGCGTCGTCGCGCTCACGAGCCGGCCCCCGACGCTCGAGGAGCTCTTCCTGCGCCACTACGGGGAGCCGGCGGAGAGCGGCACGGAGACCCCCGCCGGCGAGGCGGTCGAGCCGTGACGGCGCTCGCCGGGGCGCCGGCGCTCCTGCGGCTGCGGCTGCGTCGCGACCGGATCCTCGCCCCGCTCTCGGTCGTCGTCCTCGCCGCGCTCGTGTGGACGACGGCGATCCAGAGCGAGGAGCTCTACTCGAACCAGGCCGAGCGCGCGGAGTACGCGGCGACCGTCGTCGGCAACGCGGGGATCATCGCGCTCATCGGACCTCCGCTCGCCGTCGAGACGGTGGGCGGCGACGTCGCGTGGCAGTGGGGCGGCCTCGGCGCCGTCGCGGCCGCGCTCCTCAGCATGTTCATCGTCGGCCGGCACACGCGTGCGGAGGAGCAGTCCGGCCGCAGCGAGCTCGTCGGATCGAACGTCGTCGGGCGGCTCGCCGTCCCGGTCGCCGCACTCGCCGTCGCCGCCGCCGCGCAGATCGCGCTCGGCGCGCTCGTCGCGGTCTCCCTCATCGCGGAGGGCCTCGCGGTCGAGGGCGCCCTGTCGCTCGGCGCGGCGTTCACCGGCGTCGGCCTCGTCTTCGCGGCGGTGTCGCTGCTCGCCGCGCAGGTGAGCCGGACGACCGGCTCGGCGTACGCGATCGTCGGCGCGGTCCTCGGCGCGTCCTACGCGCTGCGGGCCGCCGGCGACGTCGGTGACGGGACCCTGTCCTGGGCGTCGCCGATCGGCTGGGCGCAGCAGATGCGCCCGTACGCCGGCGAGCGCTGGGGGCCGCTCGTCCTCCTGCTCGTCACGACGGCGGCGCTCGTCGCCGTCGCGCTGCGGCTCGCGGCCCGTCGCGACGACGGCGCGGCGCTCATCGCCGACCGGCCCGGCCCGGCGCGCGGTGAGGGCGCGATCCTGCGTCCCGCGGGTCTCGCGCTGCGGATGTCGCGGGGGTCGCTCATCGGCTGGACGCTCGGCCTCTTCCTCAGCGGCGTCATGGTCGGCGCGATCGCCCAGGACGCCGACAGCATCCTCGGCGACAGCGACGTCATCACCGACCTCTACGAGCAGGCGGGCGGGTCGCTCGTCGACAACTACCTCGCGCTCTCGGCCCTGTCGATGGCGCAGGTGGGGACGGCGTTCGCGATCGCGTGCGTGCTGCGGCTGCGGCGCGACGAGCAGGAGGGACGCGCCGAGGCGATGCTCGCGACGGCGCTCTCGCGCACGCGCTGGATGGCCGCGCAGGTCGCCGTCGCGGTCGGCGGGTCCGTCGTCGTCGTGGGGTCGGTCGGCGTCGGGGCGGGCATCGCCGACGCGATCGTCGCGGGCGACGCCGGCCGGCTGCCGCGCCTCGTCGTCGCCTCGCTGGCGCACCTCCCCGCCGTGTGGGTGCTCGCGGGCCTCACCGCCGCGCTCGTCGGCCTCGTCCCGCGCGTCGCGGGGGCGGCGTGGGTCGCCCTCGGCGCCGTGTACCTCCTCGCGTTCCTCGGCCCGCTCCTCTCGCTCCCCGGCTGGGTGCTGGGGCTCTCGCCGTTCGACCACGTGCCGCTGCTCCCGGCCGGCGAGGTGGACGCGACGTCGCTCGTCGTCCTCTGCGCGATCGCCGCGACGCTCGTCGCGATCGGGCTCGCGGGGATGGCGCGGCGCGACGTGGGGGCGTCCTGAGGTCCCTAGGCTTCGCCGCCGACGATGCTGCGCACCGTGTCCGCCACCCGCTACGTCGCGCCGCTGCGCGAGGGCGGCTCGCTGCCCGCGCTCGTCGAGGCCGACGACGACGGGATGTACGTGACGAAGCTCCGGGGCGCGGGCCAGGGCCCGAAGGCGCTCGTCGCCGAGGTCGTGTGCGGTGAGCTCGCGCGGGCTCTCGGCCTCCCCGTCCCCGAGCTCGTGCTCGTGGAGCTCCCCGTCGAGCTCTCTCACGCGGAGCCCGACCCGGAGATCCAGGAGCTCCTCGAGAGCAGCGCGGGGGTGAACCTGGGGCTCGACTTCCTCCCGGGCGCGCTGCCCCACGCGCCCGCGGGACGCGTCCAGCCCTCGCCCGAGTCCGCGGCGGACGTCGTGTGGTTCGATGCGCTCGTCGAGAACGTGGACCGCACCCCGCGCAACCCGAACCTCCTCGTGTGGCACGGGGCGACCTGGCTCATCGATCACGGTGCGGCGCTCTACCGCCAGCACGCGGCCGAGGGCCTCGGCTCCGGCGGCGGGCCGTTCCCGCTCAGCGCCCAGCACGTCCTGCTGCCTCGCGCGGGGTCGATCGCCGAGGCGGACGCGCGACTCGCCGGGCGCGTCGACGAGGCGCTCCTGCGGGACATCGTGGCGCTCGTCCCGCCGGAGTGGGTCGGCGGAGAGTCCCTGTCCCCGTACGTCGCGGATCTGCTCGCGCGGGTCGCGGGCGACCGCGAGTGGGCGGGGTTCGCCGAGGAGGCGCGCGGTCGTGTCTGAGGTCTTCCAGTACGCCGTCCTGCGCGTCGTCCCGTCGCTGCCGCGCGGCGAGGCGCTCAACGTCGGCGTCGTCGTCCACTGCCGGCGGCTCTCGTTCCTCGCGGTCGGCCTCCACGTCGACGCAGAGCGCCTCCGCGCCCTCGACCCGGAGCTCGACGTCGAGGCGCTGCGCGCCCACCTCGACGGCCTCGCCCGCGTCGCCGCCGGCGACGAGGACGCGGGCCCGGTCGCGGCGCTCGACCGCTCGGAGCGCTTCCACTGGCTCGTCGCGCCGTCCTCGACGATCGTGCAGCCGGGCCCCGTCCACACCGGTCTGTGCGACGACGGCGCAGCGGTCGTCGAGAAGCTGCTCGACGAGCTCGTGCGCTGAGCGCTCGCCGTCGCCGCCGCGCCGCCGGCGCCGCCGCCGGCCGCCCGCCGGCCCGGGAGGTGCGACGGATGAACCTCGGATTCCGACGTTCATCCGTCGCACCTCCCGGGAACCGCCCCGCATGCAGATCGGCTACTTCCTCTCCAGCGAGGAGTATTCACCCAAGGAGCTCGTCGACCAGGCCAAGCGCGCCGAGGACGCGGGCTTCCACGCGCTGTGGATCTCCGACCACTACCACCCGTGGGTCGACGCACAGGGCCACAGCCCCTTCGTGTGGTCGGTCATCGGCGCGGTCGCCGAGGCGACCGACATGCACGTGACGACCGGGGTCACCTGCCCCACGGTGCGCATCCACCCGGCGATCATCGCCCAGGCGGCCGCGACGAGCGCGGTCATGCTCGACGGTCGCTTCAGCCTCGGCGTCGGGTCCGGCGAGGCGCTCAACGAGCACATCCTCGGCGACGCGTGGCCGAACATCGAGACGCGGCTCGAGATGCTCGAGGAGGCCGTCGACGTCATCCGCACGCTCTGGGAGGGCGGCTCCCAGGACCACCGCGGCATCCACTACGAGGTGCAGAACGCGCGGATCTACGACCTGCCCGACGAGCCGCCGGAGATCCTCGTCTCGGGCTTCGGGCCGAAGGCGATCGAGGTCGCCGCGCGCATCGGCGACGGCTTCGCGACGACGTCGCCGGACGATGAGGGCATCACGCAGTACCGCGACCAGGGCGGCAAGGGGCCCGTCCACGCCGGCACGAAGGTGTGCTTCGGCCCGGACGAGGAGAAGGCGCGGGAGACCGTGCACCGCACGTGGCCGAACGCCGGCCTTCCCGGCGAGCTCGCGCAGATCATCCCGACTCCGGCGCACTTCGAGCAGGCCGCGGAGATCGTCACGCCCGACATGCTCTCCGCGCCGGTCGGCCCCGACCTCGACGCGCACGCCGAGGCGCTGCAGTCCTATGCGGACGCGGGCGTCGACGAGCTCTTCGTCCAGCAGATCGGCGGGAACATGGACGCGTTCTTCGACGAGTGGGCGCAGGACGTCCTGCCGCGCTTCTCTTAGCGGCCCGGCAGACGGCTCCGGCGCGCGGCACGCGCCCCGGAGCGTCCAGAAAACGTCCAGCGGAGGTCGAGGAACCGGGGAGGGTCGCCGATACGACACGCACGATGCGGTTCGATTTCGCCGACCTGCTCATGGACGTCCTCGAACGACGGGCGTCCGACCTCCACATCACCGCCGGCAGCTCGCCGATGGTCCGCGTCCGCGGCAGGCTCGTCGCGATGGACGAGTACCCGAAGCTCGATCCGACGGACACGCGGGAGATCATCTACTCGATCCTCACGAACGACCAGCGCCAGCGGCTGGAGACGGACTGGCAGCTCGACTTCGCCTACGCGATCCCCGGGCACGCCCGCTTCCGCGTCAACGCCTACTTCCAGCGCTCGGCGCTGGGTGCCGCGTTCCGCCTCATCCCGTCGCAGATCGTGAACATCGACGATCTCGGGCTGCCGCCCGTCGTCCACGACCTCTGCAACAAGCCCCGCGGGCTCGTGCTCGTCACCGGCCCGACCGGCTCCGGCAAGTCGACGTCGCTGGCGGCGATGATCGACGAGATCAACGCGACGCGCGAGGAGCACATCCTCACGATCGAGGACCCGATCGAGTTCCTCCACAGCCATCGCAAGTGCGTCGTCAACCAGCGTGAGCTCGGCTCGGACGCGCAGTCGTTCGCCGCCGCGCTGAAGGCCGCGCTCCGCCAGGACCCCGACGTCATCCTCGTCGGCGAGATGCGCGACCTCGAGACGATCTCGACCGCGCTCACCGCCGCGGAGACCGGCCACCTCGTCTTCGCGACGCTCCACACGCAGAGCGCGCCCTCGACGATCGACCGCGTCATCGACGTCTTCCCGCCCCACCAGCAGCAGCAGGTCCGCGTGCAGCTGTCGATCGCGCTGCAGGGCGTCATGACGCAGACGCTCATCCCGACCGCCGACGGCTCCGCCCGCGCCGTGGCGGCCGAGACGCTCGTCCCGACCCCCGCGGTCCGCAACCTCATCCGCGAGGGCAAGACGCACCAGATCCCGTCCGCGATGCAGACCGGCTCGGCGCACGGCATGCAGACGATGGACGCGGCGCTCGCCGCGCTCGTCCGCGCCGGCAAGATCACCCAGCGCGTCGCCGAGACGCGCTCGTCGACCCCGGAGGAGCTCAAGCGCCTCCTCGGGGCCGGCGGCTTCGGCGGCGGCATGGGCAACGGCAACGGCATGGGCTCCGCGCCCGGCGGACCTCCGCCGTCGCGGGCGGCCGTCTAGGAGGAGCGCGAGATGGCCACCTACGTCTTCAAGGCGATGGACCTCACCGGCGCGAAGGCGACCGGCGAGGTGGAAGCGGACAGCAAGCAGGTCGTCAGCGAGCAGCTCAAGCAGCGGGGGCTCATCGTCCTCGACATCGCCGACAAGCACACCTCGAAGGAGATCAAGGTCCCCTTCCTCAACCGGGTGAAGCTCACCGACCTCGCGGTGATGACCCGGCAGCTCTCGACGATGGTGTCGAGCGGCATGACGATCCTCCGCGCGCTCTACGTCCTCGAGGCGCAGACGGAGAACGACAACCTCAAGGAGACCCTCGTCAAGGTCCGCAAGGACGTCGAGGCGGGCCTCCCGCTCAGCGACGCGCTCGAGCGTCACCCGAAGATGTTCAACCCGCTCTTCGTCGCGATGACGCGCGCGGGCGAGACCGGCGGCGTCCTCGACCAGTCGCTGATTCGGGTCGCCGACCAGCTCGAGAAGGAGGCGTCGCTGCGCCGCCAGGTGAAGTCGGCGATGGCCTACCCGGGCGTCGTCGTGAGCTTCGCGGTCCTCACGCTCGTCGCGCTCGTCGCGTTCCTCGTCCCGGTGTTCGTCGGCGTCTTCGAGGAGTTCGACGGCGAGCTGCCGACGATCACGAAGTTCACCGTCCTCCTCTCGGACGTCATGACGGGCTACTGGTACGCCCTCATCGGCGGCATCGTCCTCATCGGCGTCCTCTTCCACAAGTGGAAGACGAGCGACGCCGGCCGCGCGCAGTGGGACCGCTTCAAGCTGCGGCTCCCCGTGAAGATCGGCGACATCGTCCAGAAGGTCGCCCTCGCCCGCTGGTCCCGCACGCTCAGCGCGCTCGTCAGCGCCGGCGTCCCGCTCCTGCAGGCGATCGACATCACCGGCAAGACCGCGGGCAACCACGTCGTCGACGAGGCGATGCAGAACGTCCTCGACAACGTGAAGGCCGGCGGCACGATCGCCGACCCGCTCAAGGCCTCGCCGGTCTTCCCGGGCATGGTGAGCCACATGGTCGGCGTCGGTGAGGAGACCGGCGAGCTCGACACGATGCTCAGCAAGATCGCCGACTTCTACGAGGACCAGGTCGAGGCCGCGGTCAAGCAGCTCACCTCGATCCTCGAGCCCGTGATGATCGTCGTCGTCGGCGGCCTCGTCGGCTTCATCGTCGTGTCGATGTACCTGCCGCTCTTCAAGGTCTACGACTCGATCCAGTAGGGGGGCGCGTGCCGCCTTCTCGCTCGGCGAGAAAGATCCGCGGCACGTCGACCGACGCCGGCCCGCACGCGCTGCGCGGACGCCTTCTCGCGTGCCGCCGCACGGGCCGGTCCGGGTGATCGTCGAGCCGAGCCGGGGCGCGGATGCTCCCTGCAACGGCCGGCTCGCCTACGAGCTTCGTCCAGGTCCCGCACCTCGAGGCGCAAGTCGCCAACCCGGGCGGCCGTTGTCCGTCTCGAGGGGTGAACCCGATAGGAGGTCACGCCGTGTCATCGAGAACCAAGTCCATCCGCGAGCTCATCGACCGCTCGATGTACGCCGTCGACGAGCACGAGATCGCCGAGGCGGTGCTGCTGCGCAGCGCGTGGCGGCAGACGATCCCGGCGCGCGCGGAGCCGACGGCGCCCCCGGCCTGGTCGGAGCCGGGGACGGTGCGCTCGTTCCGCCACGACGAGCGGGCGCGGAGCTTCCGCCTCGCGCGTCGTCGCGAGTTGGCCCACCGGCGCTAGACCGGCGGTCCCGCGGCCCGCGCGTCGCCGCCGACGCGGGACGGGCGGACCCGTCAGGCGCGAGCCGACGCCGAGCAGCAGCCGTCGTCGCAGCCGCCGCCCGCCGCCGCGGCCGCCCGCGGGACGGATGTCCCGTCGCGGCGCCGACCCTCGACGCGCATCAGCCGCAGCGCGTTGAGGGTGACGAGGAGCGACATGCCCATGTCGGCGACGACGGCCATGACGAGCGTCACGAGACCGAGCGGGGCGAGGACGACGAAGACCGCCTTGACGGCGAGGGAGGCGACGACGTTCTCGCGGATGATGCGCATCGTCCGGCGGCTGTGGGCGATCGCGTCGGGGAGACGGTCGACCTCGTCGGCCATGAGCGCGACGTCGGCGGACTCCAGCGCGACGTCGCTGCCCGCCGCGCCCATCGCGATTCCGACGTCGGCCGCCGCGAGCGCGGGTGCGTCGTTGACCCCGTCGCCGAGCATCGCGACCGGGCCGTCGGCCTGGAGGGCGCGGACCGCGTCGAGCTTGTCCTCGGGGAGGAGGCCGGCCCGCCACTCCGCGACGCCGGTCTGCTCGGCGACCGCGCGGGCGACCCGCTCGCCGTCCCCCGTGAGCATGACGACGCGCTCGACGCCCGCGCGCTCGCGGAGGCCGCGCACCGCCGCCTCCGCGGTGTCGCGCGGCCGGTCGGCGAGCCCGAAGACGGCGAGGACGCGGTCGCCCTCGCCGAGGACGACGGCGGTCTCTCCGCGCTCCTCGGCCGCCGCGGACGCGCCGGGAGGGCCGCCGGCGCGCTCGGATGCGAGCCTCGGGCCGCCGGCCCAGAGCCGCCGGCCGTCGACGGTCGCCTCGGCGCCGCGGCCCGGGAGCGCGGTGAACGCGGTCGCGGGGGGGACGGCGAGGCCGCGCTCCTCGGCGGCGCGCGCGAGCGCCTGCCCGAGCGGGTGCTCCGAGCCGCGCTCGACCGCGGCGACGAGCGCGAGCGCGGTGGCCTCGTCGGCGCCGTCGAGCACGGCGACGCTCCCGAGCTGCGGGCGGCCCTCCGTGAGCGTGCCGGTCTTGTCGACCGCGACGGTCCGCACGCGCGCGAGCGTCTCGAGCGCCGCGCCGCCCTTGATGAGCACGCCGGTGCGCGCCGCGCCCCCGACCGCCGACACGACGGCGACCGGGACGGAGATGACGAGCGCACACGGGCACGCGACGATGAGGAGCGCGAGCGCGCGGTACAGCCAGGTGTCGAGCTCGCCGCCGAGGAGGGTCGGGACGACGGCGACGAGGACCGCGGAGACGAAGACGAGCGGCGTGTAGATCCGCGCGAAGCGGTCGATGAACCGCTCGGACGGGGCGCGGCTGCCCTGCGCCTCGGCGACGAGCTCGGCGACGCGCGCGAGCGTCGTCTCGCCCGCGGCGGCGGTCGTCCGCACGGTGAGGGCGCCGAACGCGTTGAGCGTCCCGGCGAAGACCTCGTCGCCGGCCTCCTTGTCGACGGGGACGGACTCGCCCGTGAGGGCCGACTCGTCGAGGCTCGAGGCGCCCTCCACGATGAGCCCGTCGAGCGGGACGCGCTCGCCCGGGCGCACGAGGACGAGCGCCCCGACCGCGACCTCGGCGACCGGGACCGTCCGCTCGCCGCCGTCGGCGAGGACGTGCGCCTCGTCGGGCGCGAGCTCCATGAGCGTCTCGACGCTGCGGCGGCTGCGGTCGAGCGCGAAGCTCTCGAGCGTGGTCCCGACGGCGAAGAGGACGAGGACCCAGGCGCCCTCGGCGTAGTCCCCGATGCCGACGGCGCCGACCGCCGCGAGCGCCATGAGGACGTTCATGTCGAGTGCGCGACGGCGGAGGGCGGTGGTCGCGGCGAGCGCGATCGGCCAGCCGCCGACCGCCATCGAGAGCATGTAGAGCGGCTGGGCGACCTCGCGCGGGGCGCCCGTGAGCGAGGCGGCGACCGCCGCGGCGAGCGCGACGACGGCGAAGGTCGTCGAGAGCGTCCGCACGTCGCGCCGCCAGAACGCGGGCGTCGGGCCCGACGGGCGCCGGCCGGCCGGACGCGCGACGTACCCGGCTCGGCGCACGGCGCTCTCGATGCGCCCGGCCTCGACGTCTCCGTCGACGACGAGCGTCGCCGTCCCGAACGACACGTCGGCGGTGCGCACGCCGTCGAGAGCCGCGACGGCCTTCTCCACGGTCGCCGCGCACGACGCGCAGTCCATGCCCTCGACGCGGAAGCGGCGCGCCTCGGCCGACGGCGGCGGCGAGGTCTCCGGCGGCTCCTGCGCGCCGGGGTCGGCCATCGGGAGCGTCGGCAGCTCCTTCATCGCGCGGCGACCTCGCCGAGGACGGCGTCGAGCAGGGTCCGGCCGGCGTCGGTGAGCGCGTACATCACCATCTTGCCGTCGCGTCGCGAGCGCACGAGCCCGGCGGTGCGCAGGACGCGCACGTGATGGGACACGAGCTTCTCGGAGCGCTCCGCGATCCACGCGAGGTCGCAGACGCACAGCTCGCCCTCCGCCGCGCGCAGGGCGGCGGCGACGGAGAGCCGCGTCGGGTCGGCGAGCGCCTTCGCCCGCGCGGCGGCCGCCTCCGCGGGCTCGGCGTCGAGCCGCTGCGCGCGGATCGCCTCGGCCTTCGGGAGGTCGAGGCAGAGGAGGTCGCAGGTGTCGTCGGCCATAACCACACCCTAACGGACGTACGGACGTTGTGGCCGGGCCCCCGTACGCGAGGCCGGGTGTGTCGGTTTGCCGCCGGCATCCGGCGGCAAACCGACACACCCGCGCCGAGATGGGGCCGCTCAGGCGCAGC
>NZ_JBLKKY010000087.1:0-14276 GCF_059438195.1 Paraconexibacter sp. | reverse complement strand
GCCTCGATCGAGGTGAGCTGGTCGGGGTCGCCGACGAGGACGAGGCGCGCGTCCGGCCGGATCGCCTCGACGAGCCGCGCCATGAGCGACAGCGAGATCATCGACGTCTCGTCGACGATGACGACGTCGTGCGGCAGCCGGTTGTCCCGGTCGTGGCGGAAGCGGCTGTGGCTCCCCGGCTTCCAGCCGAGCAGGCGATGCAGGGTGGACGCCGGCTGCCCGACCGCCTCGCCGAGCCGCGCGGCCGCCTTGCCCGTCGGGGCGGCCAGCGCGATGAGCGGCGGCTCGGCCCCGCGCGCCTCCGCCTCCTCCTGCAGGAGAGCGACGATCTTCCCGACCGTCGTCGTCTTCCCCGTCCCCGGCCCGCCCGCGATGACCGTGAGCCGCCGCTCGACCGCCGCCCTCGCCGCGGCCGCCTGCCGTCCCGACGCCTCCTCGCCCGGGAAGAGCCGCGCAAGCGACGCGCTCACCGCACCCCCGTCCACCTCGCCGGGCGCCGCCGCCGCCAGCGCGAGGAGGTCGTCGGCGACCCGCCGCTCCTCGCGCCAGTACCGGTCGAGGTAGACGTGCGTGCCGACGAGACGCAGCGGCCGCGCCTCCTCGCCCGCCCGCTCCTCGTCGCCCACCGCGACGAGCGGGCTGGCCGCGACCGCCGCGACCCACCCCTCCGCCGCCGGCCAGTCGAGCGCCGCGAGATCGACCGGGACGTCGGTCTCGACCGCCGCGGTGTCCGCGATCGTCGCGAGGTCCGTGAGGACGTGCCCGACCCGCGGCCCGCGCACCGCGAGCGCACAGGCGAGGAGCACGGTCTCGTCGTCCTCGCCGCCGAGCGCCCCGAGCCGCCGGGCGACGTGGACGTCGGCCGCGTCGAGCACTCCCGCGGCGTTGAACGCGGCGAGCAGCCCCTCGGCGCGGTGGGCGAGCCGCGCCGCGAACGGGTCCGCGCTGGGGTCGACCGTCGTCACGCCGTCACCTCCCCCGACTCGAGGACGTCGCTCAGCGCCGAGACGAGCGCGCCCGGTGGCCGCCACGCGAAGACACCGCACGGCACGCCGTCCACCCGCGGCGTGTCGGGCCCGCGCATGCCGCGCACGAAGAGGTAGAAGACCCCGGCGAGGTCGCGGTCCGGGTCGTGGTCGGGCACCCGCAGCCGCAGGTAGCGGTGCAGCGCGACCGTGTAGAGCAGGCCCTGCAGCGCGTAGTGCGAGCGGTGCATCTCCGCCGTGATCGCGGCCGGACGGTGGTCCCACGCCGTGAGTGGGCGCGTCCAGTCGCCGAGCCGGTTCGTCTTGTAGTCGACGATCGCGTAGCGGCCGTCGCCGGTCCGGAACGCGAGGTCGATCGACCCCGTGAGGTACCCGCGCACCCGCGCGCGCAGGCGCGGGTCGTCGAGCCGCTCGGCGTAGGCCCGCAGCGGATCGCCGTCCGGCAGGTGCGCGCGGAGCACCGCCCCGATCGCCCCCGGCGTGAGCGCGGCGCCCGCCCGCGGCGCCTCGCCGCCGCACAGCGGCAGCTCGAAGGCCATCTCGTCGAGCCGGTCGGCCCGCTCGACGTCGCGCAGCCGAAGGTCGCCAAGCAGCGGCCCGAGCGGCGTCCCGATCGCCGCCGCGAGCCCGGCCGCCGCGACCTCCTCGTCCCCGATGTCGACGGGACGCCGCGCCCGGGCCGCCCCGAGCTGCGCGCGCACCTCGCCGAGCAGGTCCGGCGCCGCGAAGTCCGCGCGCTCGAAGACGTCGTGGACGAGCGAGCCGACCGCGGTCCCGCCCGGCATGTCGGCGAGCAGCGACGGGACCCCGAGCAGCAGGTCGTCCTCGAGCGAGGCGCCCGGCGGCGGAGGCTCAGCGACGCGCTCGTCGTCGTCGGCCGGCTCGTCGCGCTCTCGCATGGCCTCCGGCTCGCTGCCCACCCGCGCCTCGTCGCCGTGCGCCGCCGTCATGTCGCTGTACGACGTGCGCCGCCAGGTGCGGTCGACGTCGCGGTCGAAGACGGCCGCCGAGAGCGCCGGCGGGGCGGGACGCTCCCCGCCCTCCCAGAACCGCTCGTCGCCGAACCGCGCCCACGCGACGCTCACGCACCCGTCCGGCGCGCGGCCGGCGATCTCCTCGAAGCGCTCCCACGCGCGCTGGTCCTGCGGGACCGCCGCCCCGTTCGCAGGGACCGTCCCGTCCTGCGCGCGGTCGAACACGAGCCGGCCGAGCGGCGAGTCGCGCGAGTCGAACGACCCCGCCCACCACACGACCGCCTGGTGGCAGGCGCGCGTGAGCGCGACGTAGGCGAGGCGCAGGTCCTCGCCCCGCGTCTCTTCGCGGTGCAGCCGCTGGTGGCGGCCGAGCTGCGGCCCGTCGAGGCCGACGTCGAGCGCGTGGCGGTCGTCGTGGTCGGGGTCGTGGAACGCGATCGGGTGCGCGCCCCGCGGGATCCACGACGGGCTCCACAGGTACGGGCAGTAGACGATCGGGAACTCGAGCCCCTTCGAGCGGTGGATCGTGAGGATCTGGACGGCGGCCGCGTCGGACTCGAGCCGCAGCGACCGCTCCTCGTCGGCGTCGCGGGCGGCGTCGGCGATGCGGCGGCGCAGCCACGCCGCGAGCGCCGCGACCCCGAGGTGGTCCTCGGTCGCCGCCCGGTGCAGCAGCTGGCCGATGTGGCGCAGGTCGGTGAGGACGCGCTCCCCGCCGAGCGTGCGCAGGACCCGCTCGGGCAGCCGCTCGCGCCGCGAGATCGCCTCGACGAGCGACGCGACGCCGCGCGTGCGCAGGACCGCGGCCCACGCGTGCAGTCGCCGGTGGACGGCCTCCCAGTCCTCCTCGGTCGCGGTCGCGACGCGCTCGGCCTCCCAGCCGACGAACGACGTGAGCGCGACGGCATGCGCGCGGGCGATCGACGTCGGCTGCTCGATCGCGTCGAGGAGCGCGAGCCACTGCTCGGCCGCCTCGCCCGCGAACACCGACCCCGCCCCGCCCATCACCGCCGGGACGTCGGCCCGCTCGAGCGCGGCCCGCACGAGCGCCGCGTCGCGGTTGACGCGCACGAGCACCGCGATGTCCCCGGGTCGCACGGGCGCGCGGTCGACCGTCGTCCCCGAGGCGTCCCGCCGCTCGATCTCCGCGCCCGAGCGCAGCAGCGCGACGACGTCGTCGGCGAGGTCGGACGCGATGTGCTCGCGCGCGGCGGGCGCCCGCGCGTAGCCCTTCGGCGTCTCGCCGACCGTCGGGGCCGCCCGCTCGACGACCCGGACGCGCAGCGCCGCCGGGTCGGGCGCGCCGTGCAGCCGCGGCCGCTCGTTGCGCGGCGTCGGTCGCACCTCGCGGTAGGCGATCTGCGGGTGGCCGAGCTGCGCGCGGCCGAAGAGCGCGTCGTAGGCGGCGATGAGCCCGCCGTCGCTGCGCCAGTTCGTCGCCAGCCGCGACGGCTCGACGTCGCGCGCGGCCTGCAGGTAGGCGTAGACGTCTGCGCCGCGGAAGGCGTAGATCGCCTGCTTGGGGTCCCCGATGAGGACGAGCGTCGCGTCGGGGTGGACGAACGCCTCGCGCATGATGCTCCACTGCACCGGGTCGGTGTCCTGGAACTCGTCGACGAGGACGACCGAGTACCGCGAGCGCAGCCGCTGCGCGACCGTCGCGCCGCCCGGGCCGCGCAGCGCCGCGTCGAGCCGGGTGAGGAGGTCGTCGTAGGTCATCACCTGCGCGGCGAGCTTGCGGCGGTCGAGCTCGCCGCGGGCGACGTCCGCGAGGCGGACGCGCATCGCGGCGATCGAGTCGTCGGGCGCGTCGGCCGGCTCGAGCGCCGCGGCCGGGTTGCGCAGCGCCTCGCGGACGATCTCGCCCGCCTCCCCGCGGCCGAACGCGCGCGGCCTGCCGTGGAAGCGCCGCACGTAGAGGTCGTCGACGACCTCGTCGATGAGGTCCTCGACGTCCTCGACGAACGTGCAGTCCGGCGCGACGTCGCCCGCGAAGCCGAGACTCGCGAGCGCCTCGAGGCAGAAGCCGTGGGTCGTCGTGATCGTCGCCGCGTCGAAGTCCGCGACCGCGCGGGCGAGCCGGTCGCGGCGCGCGCGGACCTCGTCGGCCGGCGCGTCGGCGAGCGTCGCGATGACCTCGTCGCCCTCCGGCGGCGCCGCCCCGCCGACGACCGCGGTGAGCGCGCGCTCGGCGGTGACGAGCCGGTCGCGGACGCGTTCGCGCAGCTCGCCGGTCGCCATGCGCGTGAACGTGATCGCGAGGATGTCCTGCAGCGGCGTCCCCTCGGCGACGAACCGCGTCGCGAGCGCCGCGATCGCGAACGTCTTGCCGGTCCCCGCCGAGGCCTCGAGGACGGTGAGGCCGCGCGGGAGCGGGCCCGTGAGGTCGAAGGCGCCGTCCTCGCTCACCGGTCGCTCACCGCCTCGGCGGCGAGGAGCCCCTGCCAGAGCCGCACCGACCAGCGGCCGAACCGCGAGTCCTCCGAGGACGGCCAGTCGCCGCCCGACTCGTCGGCGCGGGCGCGATCGCGCAGGAGGTCGTCGAGCGCGAGGACGCCGCCGAGGAGCCGGCGGTGCTCGGGCTCCTCGTCCTCGCGCTTGAAGTCGTAGGTGGACGTCCACTCGCGGTCGGCGGGCTTGTGCGGCTTGTGGCCGCGCGCGACCGCGGCCGCGTAGGCGTGGCTCGTCGCGCAGGCGAGCGGCGCGGGCTCGCGCATGCCGCGGTCGTAGAGGTCGCTGCAGCTGGTCGAGGGCGGCGGCGCGGCGCGTCGCGGCGTCCGGCCCGAGCGGGTCGACGCGGCACGTCGTCGCGGTCGCGCGGCCGGGGGCGCCCGAGCGCGCGCGGCCGATCGTCACCGCGGTGAGCGGACGGTCGGGCGCCGTCGCGGTGAGCGCGAGCAGCCGCACCCAGGCGGCGAGCCGGTGCTTCGGCCCGACGCGCGAGGGGATGACCGCCGCGACGCAGTCCCCGCGCAGGCCGGGGACGGTCCCCGAGAGCGTGCGGCCGTCCGGCAGGCGGACGTGCGCGTCGAGCGAGGAGGGCGCGTCGGTGGCGGGCAGCTCGTCGGCGACGGCGGCGAGGATCGCGTCGATGCGCGGGCGGACGGCGTCGAGCGCGGCGTCGGCGAGCGTGCCGGGCGGCAGGTCGCCGCGGGCGCGCTCGGCGGCGAGGACGGCGTCCCACGGGCGGCCGGCGAGGCGGGCGCGCAGGAGGCGGTCGGCGACCGCCCACTGCTCGAGCGGGTCGAGCTCGACGGGGATCGCGTCGGAGAGCGCGTCGTCGCGGGTCGAGAGCGTGATGCCGAGGCGCTGCTTGAGGAACGCCTTCGCGGGGTGCTGGACGAAGGCGACGAGGTCGTCGAGGCTCAGGACGTCGGCGTCGGGCGGCGGGAGCGGGCCACCGAGGAGCGGGCCGGGCTCGGCGCGGTCGCCGAGGAGCGCGCGGGCGCCGTCGAGGGTGACGGCGTCGAAGGAGAAGGGTCCCGGGCGGCCGAGCGCCTCGTCGGCGTAGGCGCGCGGGTCGAACGGCTGGAGCGGGTGCTGGGTCGTGATCGCCTCGCGCGCAGTGGCGTCCGGCTGCGACGGGTGTCGCACGGTCTGGTCGATCGTGTCGAGCAGCTCGCCGACCGGGACCGCCGGGGGCAGCGTCGCGTTCGTGCGCTCGTCGGCCCCCGAGTAGGTGATGACGAGCTTGTCGCCGGCCGCGAGGAGGGCGTCGAGGAGCATCTGGCGGTCCTCGGAGCGGCCGTCGTGGTCGCCGACGTGCGGGTCCGCGGCGATGAGGTCGTCGCCGTCGCGCGGGGCCTTGCGCGGGAAGGTCGCGTCGTCGAGGCCGAGGAGGCAGACGACGCGGTGCGGGACCGACCGCATCGGCAGGAGCGTGCAGAAGGTGAGGTGGCCGGTGCGGAAGTTCGCGCGCGTCGGGCGGCCCTTGAGGCGGTCGTCGAGGAGGTCGCGGATCTCGGCGAGCGCGAGCGGCGGGTCGGGCGCGTGGGCGGCGTCCTCCTGCAGGTCGGCGAGGAGGCGGTCGAGCTCGTCGCGCTGCCAGGCGGTCGAGGGCGAGGTCGCGGTGAGGAGGTCGGCGGCGTGGCGCAGCTCGGTCGCCCACTCGGCGATGGGACGGGCGGCGGCGAAGCGGTCGACGGTCGTCTGCAGGCGGTCGAGCAGCTCGGCGAGGCGGCCGGCGAGGCCGATCGCGCCGGAGTCGACGTCGTCGAGCGGGAGGACGTCGGCGTAGAGGCGCGGCGCGTCGTGCTCGGTCATCGTCGCGCCGAGGAGCAGGCGGTCGAGCCCGGCGCGCCAGGTGTTCGCGTCGAGCTTCGTGAGCTTGAACGGGGCGCGGTGCGCCGCGTCGAGCCCCCAGCGCACGCCGCTGTCGCCGATCCACTCCTCGATGCGCGAGAGGTCGTCGTCGTCGAGGCCGAAGCGGCGGCGGACGGGGGCGCGGTCGGCGAGGTCGAGGACCTGCGAGGCGGTGAGGCGCGCGTCGGCGAGCGCGAGGAGGCGGTCGATCGTGCCGAGGATCGCGTTGGTCTGGCGCAGGGCGCGGTCGGCGAGGCGGACGCGGAGGTCGTGCCTCTGCGCGCCGGGCTCGTCGTCCTCGTCGGGGTCGGTGATGTCGCCGACGCCGAAGGTCGCCTGGACGAGCGGGGCGAAGCTCTCGATGTCGGGGCACATGACGACGACGTCGCGCGGCTCGAGCGAGGGGTCCTCGGCGAGGGCGTGGAGGATGACGTCGCGCAGGACCTCGACCTGGCGGGCCTTGCCGTGGCAGGAGTGGATCTCGAGGGAGCGGTCGTGCTCGTGGAGGGGCGGGCGGTCGTCCCGATCGGGCCCCGCCCCGCCCGGCGGGCGGTCGGCGCGGATGTCGGACTGGAGGCGGTGGAGGAGCCCTGTGGCGCCGTCGTCGACGCCGGGGTCGGTGTCGGCGGGCTCGTGCGCGTGCTCGCCGTCCGCCGGGCCGGCGACGAGCTGCAGCTCGCGCGCATCGCGTCCCCACGAGCCGAGGAGGCGGTTGTGCGGCAGCGTCGCGGTGGGGTCGCCGGGGCGAGGCGTCGTGCGGTCGGCCGCCTGCGTGTGGGGCTGCACGCGGTCCCACAGCGCCGGCGAGGGATGCAGGAGGAAGAGGTGGACGTCGCGGTGGTGCGCGATCGCGCGCAGGACGTCGAGGTGCGCGGGCGGCAGGCGCGTGAGGCCGAAGACGGCGAGGCGGGGCGGGAGCGCGTCGGCGAGGAGCGCGGGCTCGTCCGCGAGGCGGGCCGTCGCCGTGGTGAGCCGCTCGGCCGGTCCGGGTGAGCCGATCCGCTCGCGCAGGCGGCGGTAGAGCTCGGCCTTCCAGCTCGCCTCGGGCGCGAGCGGCGCGAGCGAGCCGTCGACGTCCCGACCGTCGAGCCACGCGCGCAGCATCTCGGGACGGTGCAGCGCGTAGCGGTCGTAGAGCCGCGCGAGATGCCGCGTCGCGACGAGCCGGCGGGGCTCGTCGTCGGGCGAGGCGGCGGTCGAGTCCTTCACGTGCTCGGCGAGCGTCTCGAGCCAGGGGTCGCCGATGTGCGCGTCGACGAGCTCGAGCAGCGGCCACAGCGGCCGCTCGTGCGCCCACGGGTCGGTGTCGGGCGCGAGGTCGCACGCGACCGCGACGGCCGCCTCGGTCACCTGCCGCGGTGACGGGAACTCGACGTTCGCGACGACCCCGAGCCGGTCCGACAGCGTCTGCGTGATCCACCGCTCGACCCCGCGCGTCGGGACCGCGATGAGCTCGCGCGCGAAGGGATCGGCGGGCGCGTCGGTGAGGAGGTCGCCGAGGGCGGCGACGAGCGCGGCGGGGGAGGAGGAGCGGTGGAGATGGAGCATCGGGCGGCGGCGGGTCCGACGATCTCAGGTCGGGCGGCGGGGAGGGGGTCTGACGGGGCGGCTGTCGCGGGAGCCCCCGGCTACTCTTCCGTCGTGGCCCTCATCATCAGGGACCCGGAGACCGACCGTCTCGCCCGCGAGCTCGCGCAGCTCTCTGGGCTGCCCGTCACCACGGCGGTGCGAGAGGCGATCGAGCAGCGGCTGGCCGCGCTGCGTCGCCGGTCGCAAGTCGATGCGCCCGGGCTCGAGGCGATCATCGCTCGGGGTCGTTCAAGGCCGACCGTCGACCCGCGCTCCGAGGACGAGATCCTGGGCTACGGCTCGGGGCGACTCCCGGGGTGATCGCGCGGCCGGTCTACGCAGCGACGCTCTCGTCGGTCTCGCTGTCGGCGCGTGGCGGCGGTTCGGGAGGGGACGGCACCCGGCTGCCCTCAACTTCGGGAGTTGCTTCGCGTACGCGACGGCGTCGCTGGCGGACGTTCCCCTCCTCTTCAAGGGGGACGACTTCGCTCAGACGGACCTCCGGGTCGTGTGACGTCCTCGCTGCTCGGTCAGCTCACGCCGCGAGCCTCGCCCGCACGCGCGGGAACAGGACGTTGTTCTCCTCGTGGATGTGCTGGTGCAGGCCCGCCTCGAAGTCGCGCAGCGCCTCGAGGAGCGCGCGGTGGGTCGCGCACAGCGCCGTGTCGGTGCGGTAGTCCCCGGCGAGCTCGCGCAGGGCGACGAGCGCCTCGCCGGCCGCGGTGCGGTCGTCCTCGAGGTGGTGGAGCAGCTCGGGATCCGCGGTCGCGCCGGCGCCCGCCGCGATCGCCCGGCACGCGGGGAAGACCGTCCGCTCCTCGAGCTCGACGTGGGTCTCGAGGTCCTCCCGCGTCGCGGCGAAGAGCGCCTGCAGCTCGTGCAGCGCGGGACGGTCGGCGCCGTGCACGCGCACGACGGTGGCGAGCAGCTTCGAGATGCGCTGGAGCTCGGCGTGCAGGGGCCCGTGGTGCTGGGTGACGATGTGGTCGCAGATCTCGTCGATCGTCGCGCCCGAGAGGTCGTGGGCGTCGAGGCTCCTGTCGTCGGGCTCGCCGGCGAGGGCGTCGATCAGCGTCCGCACGGTCGTCGCGTCGAGGCCGCGCTGCGCGCAGGCCTCCTCGAGGGTGTGACCACCGCCGCAGCAGTAGTCGAGGCCGAGGCGCTCGAACAGCGCGGCGGCGCGCGGCTGCTCGACGACCAGCTCGCCGAGGGTCGGGGCGTGGTCGGTGGCGGACATGGCGGTCCCTTTCTCTCGGACGGGTTGAAGGCACCCGAGAGTTTACACAGTGAATCTGTGAAAAACGAGCCTAGTCGGCTCCGCACTCGCGGTCGCCGAGCTCCCGGGCGAGGGCGGCGAGCGCGTCCTCGGGCAGCGTCTGCTCGATGAGCGGGAAGAGCTCGCGCTCCTCCAGGCGGACGTGCGCCGAGAGGCGCTCGCCGAGCTCGTGGAGGTCCTCGACGCTCGCGTCCGGCTGCTCGGCGAGGCGAGCGGCGCGGTGGCGGATCGCGACGTGGTCGCCGAGCGCGCGCAGGACGAGGGGGTCGTGCGAGTCCCCGTAGGCCGCGAAGCCGGGGAGGAGGACCTCCTCCTCGAGCTGGAAGTGGCCGTGCCCGTGGCCGTCCCAGAAGTCGAGGAACCGCGCGCGCTCCTCGGCGGCGGTGCCGTCGTCGGCGCGGCGGAGCTGGAGGGCGACGAAGAGCGCCTGGTGGTGGTCGCGCGAGAGGGACGCGAGGGCCTCGTGGCGCTTCACCGCGATCCCTCCGCGTCGGCGGCCTCGAGCGCCATCGGGCCGCGCAGCTCGATGAGGCAGCCGGCCTCGTCGGGGTCCTTCGCGACGAATCCGGTGAGCTTCGTCGACGGGTCGAGCGCGTCGAGCATGCCGCGCGTGAGGCCGCGGTGCAGTCCGCAGACGAGGGACTGGCCCTCGCGGACGGCCTCGCGGTACGGGCAGTTGCGCAGGCGGTAGGTGAGCCGGTCGTCGGCGACGAGGTCGCGGACGGGCTGGAAGCCGAGCGTCGCGAGCATGTCGTGCATGCGCGCCTCGCCGCAGCTGGGTCCCTCGCAGCCGGCCGCGATCTCGCGACCGACGTCGCGGCCGGTCGCCTCGACGTCGCGGACGCGCGTGCGCGTCGCCGCGAGCGAGCGCACGAGCCAGCGCGTGAGCTCGGCGTAGCCGGTCGGAGAGTCCCCGCCGGGGTGCGCGTCCGGGCTGATGACCCACGCGTCGCGCGGGCGTCCCCGGGCCTGACGCTCGCGCTCGCGCCGCACGAGCCCGGCGTCGTGCAGGCGCTCGAGGTGCAGCCGCACGCCGTTGGGGTGGAGTCCGAGGCGCTCCGCGAGCTCCTCGGTCGGCGCCGGCCGGCGCAGCTCGTTGAGAAGGGCGAAGAGCCGCGACCGCGTCGGCTGCGCGAGCACGTCTCCGGCTGGGGGTGAGACGTCCACCTGCCCAGCTTGTCACAGTGGTCCTGGGAAAACCACCCGCGCCCTGCTACTTTCTCCACTCCCACTGGATAAAAAGGAGGACGCAGGGATGGCCTACGTGATCAACGAGCCGTGCATCGGCACGAAGGACACCTCGTGCGTCGAGGTGTGCCCGGTGGACTGCATCCACCCCACGCCCGACGAGCCCGGCTTCGACAAGCACGACCAGCTCTACATCGATCCCGAGGAGTGCATCGACTGCGACGCCTGCGTCGAGGCGTGCCCCGTCGACGCCATCACCCCCGAGGACCAGGTCCCCGAGGAGTGGACGAAGTACATCGAGATCAACGCGGGGTACTACAAGAACGCGTCGGCCTGAGGGGGCGTCGCGGGCCGAGGCGCGTCGTCGTCCGCGGATGACAGGGTGCGGCGATGCCTCACCCCGTCCGCGTCGACCCGCTCGGCCGTCTGCACGCCGTCCCCGAGCGCGGGACCGCGTTCGGCAACCGCGGCATCCTGCACGACGACGAGCAGCAGATCGTCGCGGGGTGGGGTCACCAGAACTGGATCATCTGCCGCACGGAGTTCAAGGGTCGGCGGCGCGCGATCTTCCCCGTGGGCAAGTACACGTCGCTCTTCTTCCGCGACGAGGCGACGGCGCTCGCCGCCGGGCACCGGCCGTGCTTCGAGTGCCGCCACGCGGATGCGAGCGCGTACGCCGATGCGGTCGCCGAGGGGCTGGGGGTCGAGCGTCCTGCGGCGCGTGATCTCGACCGCCGGCTGCACGGGGAGCGGCTGCGGCCGCGGTCGCGGCGGCGAGCGCCGGTGGAGGAGTCGAGGTTGCTGCACGGGGTCGAGGACCCGTCGTCGCTTCCGGTGGGGGTTGTCGTCCTCGACGGGGACGGCGGGCTGCTCGTCCGCGCCGACGACGGGTGGAGGCCGTGGTCGTTCGGTGCGCTGGCCGCGTCGGTCGGGACCCCGCGAGGTGCGGTCCGGCTCGTCACGCCGCCGACGAGCGTGGCGGCGTTGCAGGCCAGGTACGTCCCGGCGGCGCATCCGCTGATTGCCTGAACGCGTGGGCCGGCACGGAGAAGGACCAGCGATAGATTCGCGGAGTGGCGTTCTGGTCCTCGGACATCGCGTGGCATGAACGAGATGTCGTCGTCCCCGCCTTCCGTGGCTGGCTCGAGGATCACGGGTGGACGACGAGCACGGAGGAGGAGCACGTGGACGTCGTCGCCCGCCGCGGCGACGAGACGATCTACGCAGAGGTGAAGGGGCGCACGAAGAGCCGGCCGGGGGCGGGGCTCGACACTCTCTACGGGCAGCTCTTGCGCCGCATGATCCGCGAGCGGACAGACGACGCGAACGCGAGGTTCGCGGTCGTGGTCCCTGTCGGCTCCGAGGGCGCGGCTCGACGGGTCCCGCCCCACGTTCGCGACGCTCTGCGGATCGACGTGGACACGGTGAGCGACGACGGTCGGGTCGAGAAGCTGTCCGGGTGACGGCGATTCGTCCGCCGGGACGGTCCCGTCACGGCTTGCGCAGCGACCGCGCGAGCGCCTCGGCCTCCCGCCGGCGCTCCTGCGCCTCCTCCGCTGCCATCTCCTCGCGCACCGCCGCCTCGCGGGCCGCGATCTCGGCCGCGGCGGCGTCGTCGATCTCGCGCAGCGCGGCCTCGTGCGCCTCCTGCTCCTCGCGCACGATCGAGCTCTCGTACGCCGCGCGGGCCTGCTCCTCGCGCGTCGCGAGCTCGCTGCGCAGGCGCTGCATCGCCTCGGCGGCGGCCTCGGGATCGGTCCCGTCGACCCGTCTCCGCTCGCGCAGCGTGTACGGGCTCGCGACGTCCTCGGTCGTGCCGGCCCGCCGCAGCTCGAGGAGCACGACGACGTCGCCGGCGGCTCGGGCCCACGGCGCGAGCCGCTCCCACGGGACGTCGTCGAGCGCGTCGGGGCGCGCCTGCTGCCACATCGCCTCGCGCTCGCGGTGCTCGCGTTCGAGCGGGGACCAGGCGACGGGCCAGATGCCCCACACGAGGATGAGGACCGCGAGCGCGGCGATCGAGGAGCCGATCGCGCCGCCCTCGCCGAGGCCGTCGGCCGCGTAGGCGATCGCGTAGGCCGAGGCGACGAGCCACCCGAGGACGGCCGCGATGCCGCGCGTGAGCTCGCGCGCGCGTCCCTTCTGCACCACTGCGCGCGCCCGGACCTCGGGGTCGAGCCGG
This sequence comes from Paraconexibacter sp., assembly GCF_059438195.1. NCBI lineage: Bacteria > Bacillati > Actinomycetota > Thermoleophilia > Solirubrobacterales > Paraconexibacteraceae > Paraconexibacter > Paraconexibacter sp. The sequence continues at coordinate 1,799 of NZ_JBLKKY010000087.1, read as the reverse complement.
TCCTCGGTCACGACCCGGCCGCCGCGAGGATCGGGAGCGAGGCGATGGCGAGTGCCCCCATGAGGAGCCAGACGAGCCGGACCTTCGCCTCGTGATGGGTGCGGAGCTCGCCGGGACCGTCGAAGCGCGCACGCCTCGCGCTCCGCAGCGTCTCGCCCGCCTCGGCGAGGCGGAGCAGGACGTAGAGCGTCGCGCCGAGGTAGACCAGGTTGACGACCGCGTGACCGAGGATCGGGTCGCGGATCTCGTCGTTGCAGCTCTCGGGTGGGTCCTCGACGTCGCAGTCCGCCCACAGCTCCCCGATCGGCGGCATCCAGGCGAAGGGGTCGATGATCGCCGCGAGCGAGAAGAGCGCGGCGAAGGCCACGATGAGGGCGAGGCAGCCGCCGCATCCGTCCGCGTCGTTCCCGTCCGAAGCCGCCATGCGGGGAGGTCGGCCCGACCGGACGGCGTCTGACAGGCGGGGTGGCCGGCCCTCGCGCGAACGTCAGACCCTGCGTGGTGCGCCGACCCTGCTCACGTGTCCTCGTCCAACGCCGTACAGGCCCTGTTCGCCCGATGGGGCTTCCGTGCGGATCAATGGCCCCGCGGTCGGCAGGCGCAGCTCCTCAGCGATCTGGTCACCGTCTACGCGGACCTCGCGCCGAGATGTGAGCGAGTCCTCGCAAGGCTCTTGACATCCCGTCATGAGTCGCGTGGCCCTCGTTTGCCGCGGTGCCGCCGCCGTGCTTGACGAGCCGGCGAGAGCAGGAACGTGGGCCTGCGCTTCGATGAGCACCATATGGCCTCATTGGCCAGGCGGAACTCCCCTCTCCTCCCGGTCGCGCGGATATCCCGCAGTGGGTACGTTTACCGCGTATGCGCGCCAGTCAGGGCAGGCGCCCCACGCGGCCCTCAAAGACGGTGCGCAGAGAGGATTCAATGCCGAAACGTAAGGATCCAAGCCCGATCACGCTCGGGATGAAGCCGCATGAGAAGGTCGCCGCTGTGATGAGCGACCGTGCGACCGCCGACAAGAAAGGTGCGGACGGCCGACTCCAGAGGAAGGAACTCAGGAAGCGGTCGCGCAAGGCCCTCGCGGACCGCCCCAGCAAGACCGGAGCCTGGGGCGACGTGAGAGGCCGTCTGTTCGAGGCGCTCGACATCGCGGACTTTAATGAGAGGAGACCGAGCGGGCACAAGCTCGTGGCCCCGAACAGTCCGGACTACAAAGGCATTGACGCCGTGCGCCTGCGCCCCGACCCCAAGAACCCCGGCAAGCTGTCGCCGGCGGGCGTCGTGCAGATCAAGGTTTCGGCGAACGGGCTGCGCGAAGCGATCAAGAAGATCGAGGCCAGGAAGGCCGGGTCGGCGCCGAAGGCTTGGCTACGGGTTCCGCTCGACGTTGCCGGCGACGTCGAGGCGAAGGCCGGGGGCCGCATCCGTGTTGACCCGTCGGAGATCAGCACAAAGCATCTCGACAGAACGCTCACGCGAGGATTGAGACGCCTCGCTCGTCACCGCTTCCTGCCGACGCACTCCGAAAACGGCGACCGAGCGTTCGTCGGCGCCGCGATCGTCCTCGCCGGCGGTGCAGCGGTGTACCGGGCCGTGCTCAAGCAGCGGGCGACTCCCGCCGCCGACATCCCCTCGAGCGGACGTGGTGCATCGCTCGCTCAGCCCACGGCGAGGCTGACGGAGTCGCACGCTGCGGCGATCCGCGAGCTGCTTCGAGCACGGGCCGCTGGCGATACGGGCACTGACGTGGAGGTTGTCCCGTAGCTCGTAGAACTTTGTAGGTGGCGGTCCTCCCGCCTCGT
>NZ_JBLKKY010000086.1:0-14568 GCF_059438195.1 Paraconexibacter sp. | reverse complement strand
GACCGCGCTGCACAACAGCAAGGTCATTCGCACGGTAGGGTCGGTGCGCACCGGGGGCGTTCCCGACGCACTGCTCGCTCAGTCGCAGGGCGTCGCCACGATTTACGATCCCGCCTCGATCGAGAGCGATCCGCAATTCGGCGTGGAAGCCGCCCTGGCCGCCTTCGATGCGCAGTTCACCAGCAGCCTCTTCTGGAACACGACCGATCGGCCCCAAAACCGGTTGCCCGTCATGGTCCCCGGCACGCCCGGCGTCCGCGGGCTGGCCTCCGCCGACGGCGGCCTGCGCCTCGTCGTCGCGGAGCCCGAGCTGCGCGCCGGCCGGAAGGAGACGCTCGCGTTCCGCCTCGTCACCGACGACGGCCGCACCGTCCGCGACTTCGACGTCGAACACACGAAGCGGATGCACGTCATCGTCGTGCGCCGCGACCTCGAGGGCTTCCAGCACCTCCATCCGACGCAGGACGCGGACGGAGCGTGGCGCACCCCGGTCCGGATCGGGGAGCCCGGGTCCTACCGCGTCTTCGCGGACTTCACGCGCGACGGGACCGCGTCGACGCTCGCCGCCGACCTCCGGGTCGACGGCGAGGCCGACCTCCGACCGCTGCCGGAGCCGCGCGCGCGGACGATCTCCGACGGCGGCGACGACGTCCGCCTCGACGCGGGGCCCTCGGCCCCCGGCGCGCAGTCGCGCCTGCGCTTCACCGTCGGCCGCGACGGCCGCCCCGCCGAGCTCGAGGAGCACCTCGGCGCGGGCGGGCACCTCGTCGCTCTGCGCGAGGGCGACCTCGCGTTCCTCCACGTCCACCCCGAGACGCACGGCGGCGACGAGCACGGCGGCGACCCGCACGGCGGCGAGGTCGCGTTCGAGACGACGTTCCCGACGCCCGGCCGCTACCGGCTCTTCCTTCAGTATGCACACGAGGGCCGCGTCCACACCGCCGCGTTCACCCGGGAGGTGACCGACCGATGACGACGACGAGCGATCACGTCGAGCTGCCGATCACCGGCATGACCTGCGCGTCCTGCGCGAACCGCATCGAGCGCAAGCTCAACAAGCTCGAGGGGGTCGAGGCGACGGTCAACTACGCGACGGAGCGCGCCGCGGTCACCTTCGACCCCGGCGTCGTCGCCCCCGACGACCTCCTCGCCGCCGTCGAGGCGGCGGGGTACCAGGCGACGCTGCCGGTCACCGAGCGCGCCGAGGTCAGCGGCACCGAGCCGGAGGAGGAGCCCGACGAGACCGCGCCGCTGCGTCGCCGCCTCGTCGCCAGCGCGCTCCTCGCGCTGCCGGTGCTCGTCCTCGCCATGGTGCCGCCCCTGCAGTTCGACAACTGGCAGTGGCTCTCCCTCCAGCTCGCGACCCCCGTCGTGCTCTGGGGCGCCTGGCCGTTCCACCGGGCGGCCTGGGCGAACCTCAAGCACGCGACCGCGACGATGGACACCCTCATCTCCGTCGGCGTCCTCTCGGCGTGGCTCTGGTCGCTGTACGCGCTCTTCCTCGGCGACGCCGGCACGCCCGACATGCGGATGAGCTTCGATCTCGTCCCCGAGCGGGGCGCCGGCGCCCACGAGATCTACCTCGAGGTCGCCGCGGTCGTCACCGTCTTCATCCTCGGTGGCCGGTACTTCGAGGCGCGCGCCAAGCGGCGCGCGGGCGCGGCGCTCAAGGCCCTCCTCGAGCTCGGCGCGAAGGACGTCGCCGTCCTCGGCGAGGACGGGAACGAGCGGCGGATCCCCGTCGAGGACCTCGCGGTCGGCATGCGCTTCGTCGTGCGGCCGGGCGAGAAGGTCGCGACCGACGGCGTCGTCGAGGACGGCGCCTCGGCGGTCGACCAGTCCCTCCTCACCGGCGAGTCGGTGCCCGTCGAGAAGCGGCCCGGCGACGACGTCGTCGGCGCCTCCGTCAACGTCGGCGGCCGCCTCGTCGTCCGCGCGACGAAGGTCGGCGCCGACACCGCGCTCGCGCAGATCGCGCGGCTCGTCACCGACGCCCAGTCGGGCAAGGCCCCCGTCCAGCGTCTCGCCGACCGCGTCTCGGGCGTCTTCGTGCCCGTCGTCATCGGCATCGCGGTCGCGACGCTCGGGTTCTGGCTCGGGAGCGGCGAGAACGTCGAGTTCGCGTTCACCGCCGCGGTCGCGGTGCTCATCATCGCCTGCCCGTGCGCGCTCGGGCTCGCGACGCCGACCGCCCTCCTCGTCGGGACGGGGCGCGGGGCGCAGCTCGGCCTGCTCATCAAGGGCCCGGAGATCCTGGAGTCCACGCGCCGGGTCGACACGATCGTCCTCGACAAGACCGGGACGGTGACGACCGGCAAGATGACCCTCCTGTCGGTCCACGTCGCCGACGGCGTGGGCGAGGCCGAGGCGCTGCGGCTCGTCGGCGCGCTCGAGGCGGCCTCGGAGCACCCGATCGCGCAGGCGATCGCGACGGCCGCCGGCGAGGCGGGAGCGCTCCCGCCCGTCGAGTCCTTCGCGAACCGCGAGGGCCTCGGCGTCGAGGGCGTCGTCGACGGGCACGCGGTCGTCGCGGGGCGTCCCGCCCTCCTCGAGGACTGGGCGATGCACCTGCCGCCGGCGCTCGTGGCGGCGAAGCAGGAGGCCGAGGCCGCCGGGCGCACCGCGATCGCGGCGGGCTGGGACGGCCGCGCGGCCGCCGTGCTCGTCGTCGCCGACAAGGCGAAGCCGACGTCGGCCGAGGCGATCGCGTCGCTGAAGGAGCTCGGGCTGCGGCCCGTGCTCCTCACCGGCGACAACGAGGCGACCGCCCGGGCGGTCGCGGCCGAGGTCGGCATCGACGAGGTCATCGCCGAGGTCCTCCCCGCCGACAAGGCCGACGTCGTCAAGCGCCTGCAGGCAGAGGGCCGGGTCGTCGCGATGGCCGGCGACGGGGTCAACGACGCGCCCGCGCTCGCGCAGGCCGACCTCGGCCTCAGCATCGGGACCGGCACCGACGCGGCGATCGAGGCGAGCGACCTCACGCTCGTCAGCGGCGACCTCCGCGCGGCGGCCGACGCGATCCGCCTCTCGCGGCGGACGCTGCGGACGATCAAGCAGAACCTCGGGTGGGCGTTCGGCTACAACGTCGCCGCGCTCCCGCTCGCCGCGGCCGGGCTGCTCAACCCGCTCATCGCCGGCGCGGCGATGGCGTTCTCGAGCGTCTCGGTCGTCCTCAACGCGCTGCGCCTGCGGACGTTCCGCGCGCAGCGCCGCTGAGACCGGCGCGCCCGCGCCTCCGTCGGCCGTTCCTCAGCCCCGCGCGAGGACGCCGGCGGGGGCGAGGCGCGAGGCGCGCCAGGTCGGGTAGAGGCCGCCGACGACTCCCGTCGCGACGCCGACGAGCATGCCGATCCCGAGGTCGCCCGCGGTGAGGACAGGCTCGACGATGTCGAGCCTGGAGAGGAGCCGCGGGAGCGCCTCGCCCGCGGCGACCCCGACGAGGAGGCCGAGGAGCGCCCCGACGACGCTCACCGCGATCGCCTCGCCCATGACGATCGCGCCGATCTGACGCGGGCTCCAGCCGACGGCCGCGAGGAGCGCGACCTCGCGCTCCCGCTCGATGACCGCCATGAGCATCGTATTCGCGACCGCGAGCCCGCCGACGAGGAGCGCGAGCGCGACGAGCAGCGGCACCGCCTCGGAGATGAGGGCGCTGTTGGCGCCGATCCGCGCCGCCTCCTCCGGGCTCGCGATGAAGAGGAGCGACGGGAACGCCTCGGAGAGCGCCTCGACGGCGTCGTCGGCGGGGATGTCGGGCTCGAGCGCGACGGCGACGGTCGTCACCTCGTCGGCGCGGCGGCCCGCGAGGTCCTGAACGGTCGCGAGTGGGAGGACGGCGCCCGAGTCCTCGAAGAAGATGCCGGAGTGGTAGACGCCCGCGATCGTGAAGTCGCGGCCGCCGACCTCGAGCCGGTTCCCGGGCTCGAGGACGAGCGACTCGGCGAGCCGGTCGCCGACGATGACCTCGTCCGGGCCCCGGATCGGGCGCCCCGCCGTGAACACGAGGCGGTCCGCGAGGAAGCTGTCCTGGTCGGCGCCGAAGACGACGGCGCTCGTCTCCGTGCGGATCCCCTCGACGAGGACCTGGACGGCCGTCGCGTCGGCGATCTCGGGGCGCTCCTTCAGGCGCTCGAGGAACTCGAGCGGCAGCACGGACGTCGTCACGTCGGCGGCGCCGCGCTGGAAGACGCCGAGGTCCGCGCGCCCGAGGTTGACGAGCTCTCCGGCCCTGCGCTCGAGTCCCGCCGTGAGCGAGAGCAGGGCGATGATCGTCGCGACCCCGACCGCGATGCCCGACGCGGTGAGGACCGTCCGCGCGCGGCGCCGGACGACGTTCGCGACGACGAAGGCGATCACGACGGCCCCTCCTCGATGACGACGCCGTCGACGACCTCCACGCGACGGTCGGCCCGCGCGGCGACGGCGGGATCGTGGCTCACGACGAGGAGCGTCATGCCGTCGCGGCGGCGCAGCTCGTCGAGGAGGTCGATGAGCGCCACGGTCGCGGCGGCGTCGAGCGATCCCGTCGGCTCGTCGGCGAGCAGCAGCCGCGGGCGGTTGGCGAGCGCGCGGGCGACCGCGACCTTCTGCCGCTCGCCCCCCGAGAGCTGCGACGGCCGGTGGTCGAGGCGGTGGGCCAGCCCGACGTCGGCGAGGAGGCCCGCCGCGCGGCGGCGGCGCTCGGCACGCGGCACGCCGTCGGCGAGGAGACCCACCTCGACGTTGCCCTCGGCGGTGAGCATCGGGAGGAGGTGGTGCAGCTGGAAGACGAAGCCGACGACGTGCCGGCGGAAGTCGACGGCGTGACGGCCCGTGGGGACGGGCTCGCCGTCGACCTCGACCGTGCCGCGGTCGGCGCGGTCGAGGCTGCCGATGACCTGCAGCAGCGTGCTCTTGCCGGAGCCCGACGGGCCCGTCACCGCGACGAACTCGCCGGCGGCGACGTCGAGGCTCGCCCCGGCGAGCGCCGTGACGTCGCCGTCGTAGGTGCGCCACGCGTCGGCGACGTGGATGGTCGCGCCGCGGCCGCCGGGGCTCGGCGCGGGCCCGCCGCGCGCGGAGTCCGCGAGCAGCGCAGGTCCACGAGAGCGGGCGGGCATGCCTCCACCATCGCGCCCCGCCCCCGCGCGCCCATCCGTAGGAGGCCACAGGTCGTTCGCGGGCAACGCACGCATGACGCGCGGGCGCTCCGCGCCTACGGTCGACGAGACCCCTCGACGGAGGCCCACCATGTCCGCATCACGTTCCCTCACCGCCCACGAGACGACGAAGGCGATCAGCCACTTCCTCAGCGAGCACGGCGTCGACCACGACGTCGTCGAGCACCCCGCCGCGTACACGGCGGCCTCCGAGGCGCGCGCCGCCGGCGTGCTGCCCCAGGACGCCGCGAAGACCGTCGTGCTCAACGACGGCGGCGCCTACATGCTCGCGATCGTGCCCGCCTCCGAGCGGCTCGATCTCCACAAGGTCCGCGAGCTCCTCGGCGCGACGCGCAGCCTGCGCCTCGCCACGGAGGACGAGATCGCGCAGCACTACTCGCAGTTCGAGGTCGGCGCGGTGCCGCCGGTCGGACCGGTCATCTTCACCGGCGAGGTCGTCGACCGGCGGATCGCCGAGATGGACCGCGTGCTGTGCTCGGGCGGCGACCACCGCCACTCGATCTCGCTCGACCCGCGGGCGATCGTCGAGCTCTCCGACGCGAAGGTCGCCGACATCTGCGAGGACTGAGTCCTCGCCGGACGGCGCCGGGCGAGCGGAGCATCGCCGGCGCCGTCTACGGTCCCGAGGACGATGTCGTCCGATGCTCCTCCGGCGCGCCCGGCGCCCGCGCGTGGCCGCCCCGAGGACGGCCGGGCGCACGGCCTCTCCGAGCGGGAGGCCGCGCGGCGCCTCGCCGAGCGGCCGCGTCGCCGCCGGCCGCCGACGAGCCGCTCCTACTCGAGCATCGTCCGGGCGAACGTCTTCACGGTCTTCAACGCGATCCTCGCGGTGTTCGGGACGATCACGCTCGTCTTCGGCGACTGGCGCGACGCGCTGTTCCTCGGGGTCCTCGTCGCGAACACGACGATCGGGATCGGCCAGGAGGTGCGTGCGAAGCGCACGCTCGACCGCCTCGCGGCGCTCGTCGCGCCGCACGCGACCGTCGTCCGGGACGGCGAGGCGCGCCGCGTCGGCGTCGAGGAGCTCGTCGTCGGCGACCTCGTGGAGGCCGTGTCGGGCGACCAGGTCGTCGCGGACGGGACGCTCGTGCGCGCCGACGGCCTGCGGCTGGACGAGGCGATCCTCACCGGGGAGTCGGATCCGGTCGGCCGCGAGGCGGACGAGCCCGTCCGCTCCGGGTCGTTCGTCGTCGAGGGCGCGGCCGCCTACCTCGTCGAGGCGGTGGGCGAGGAGTCCTACGCCGAGCGGCTCGCCGGCGAGGCGCGGCGCTTCCGCCATCCGCGCTCGCCGCTCGAGCGCGCGTTCAACCGCCTCCTCCTCGTCCTCGTCGCGGTGATGGTGCCCCTCGCCGCGGTCCTCGGGGTGTCCCTGTGGAGCCGCGACCCGTCGGTCGACGAGGCCGTGACGACCGCGACCGCCGGGGCGGTGAGCCTCGTCCCGGAGGGCCTCATCCTCCTCATGTCGCTCACGTTCGCGGTCGCGGCCGTCCGTCTCGCCCGGCGCGGCGCCTACGCGCAGCAGCTCAATGCGGTCGAGTCGCTCGCCGCCGTGGACGTCGTGTGCATCGACAAGACGGGCACGCTCACCGACGGGACGCTGCGCGTCGTCGAGGTCGTGCCCGCCGAGGGCGTCGGCGAGGACGAGGCGCGCGCGGTCCTCGCGCGCCTCGCGGCGAGCACGCCGGGACGCAACGCGACGCTCGCCGCGATCGCCGACGCGCTCCCCGGCGACGCCGAGGAGCCCGGGTCCGTCGTCGCATTCTCGTCCCGTCGCAAGTGGAGCGCGATCGCGCTCGGCGACGCCGCGCTCGTCGTCGGCGCCCCGGAGCGGCTGCCGCTCGGGTCGCTCGCCGACCGCGCGGCGGCGGAGGCCTCCGCGGGGCGCCGGGTCCTCGCGTTCGGCCGGGCGGAGCGCCTGCCGGAGGCCGTCGACGGCCCGCCGTCGGGCGTCGAGCCCACGGGGCTCGTCGTCCTCTCCGAGCGGCTGCGCGAGGAGACGCGGGAGACCGTCGCCTTCCTCCGCGCCGAGGGGGTCGAGATCAAGGTGCTCTCCGGCGACGATCCCGCGACGGTCGGCGCGATCGCCGCGGACGCCGGGATCGAGGTGCACGAGCCGGTGAACGGCGGCGACCTCCCGATCGACGACGACGCGGCGCTCGACGCCGTCGCGCGACGCACGACGCTCGTCGGCCGGATCACGCCCGAGGGCAAGCGCGCGTTCGTCGCGACCCTGACGGCGCAGGGGCGCTACGTCGCGATGATCGGCGACGGGGTCAACGACGTCCCGGCCCTCAAGCAGGCGCGTCTCGCGATCGCCCAGGGCTCCGGGTCCCAGATGGCGAAGTCGGTCGCCGACGTCGTCCTCGTGAGCGGGGACTTCGCCGCGCTCCCGCGCATGGTCGACGAGGGCCGCAACATCCTGCGCAACCTCCAGCGCGTCGCGAAGCTCTACGTGAGCAAGTCGGTGTTCGCCGCCCTCCTCATCCTCACGGTGGGGACGACGGCGCCCGACTACCCGCTCCTCCCCCGTCACCTCAGCCTCGTGAGCACGCTCACGATCGGCGTGCCGACCTTCTTCCTCGCCCTCGCGCACAGCGCCGGACCGTGGCGCTCGCGCGACTTCCTGCGCGAGGTCGCGAGGTTCGCCGTGCCCGCCGGTGCGGCCGCGTGCGCGGGCCTCGCGACGAGCTACCTCGTCGCGCGCCACGTGCTCGACATGGATCTCGTCGAGGCGCGGACGGTCGCGACGACGGTCCTCGCGAGCGTCGGCCTCGCGTTCGTCGTCGCGCTCGAGCGCTCGAGCGCGAGGCCGGCGCCGTGGCTGTGGCCGCTCGTCGGCGCGCTCGCCGTCGCCTACGTGCTCGCGCTCGCGCTGCCGTTCACCCGCGAGTTCTTCGCGCTCGCGGCGCCGGACCTCGAGATCGTCGCGGTCTCCGCGGCCGGCGTCGCGCTCGCGCTCGGGGCGCTGCGGCTCGCGGGGTTCCCGCCGCGGCCCGAGGTCGGCGGGGCTGCGGCGCGCGCGTGAGGCCACGTCCACCCCATCCCTCCTGACGAAACTCACGCTGAGGGTGGGTTTCGTCAGGCGCGGGGGGACTCGGCGGGCGAGGGTGGCCACGGCGGGAGCGCATGCGCGAACTCGGGACCGTCGGTGACGCACGTGTGGAACTCGCCGCGCTCGCCGCAGGGGTCCGCGTCCTCGGGAAGCGCCGCGAGGAACGCCTCGTCGAAGCGTCGGCCGACGACGTCCTCGCCGAGCACGGCGGGGTCGACGGCGCACACGGTCGCGACGAGGCCACCGGCGACCATCTCCCGCGCGAGCGCCGCGGGGTCCCGTCCCCAGAGCGGGAAGCGGGCGGCGCGCCCCGCGTCGCGCATGCGGTCCTCGCGGTAGGCGCGGACGTCGGCGAGGTGGAGGTCCCCGAAGGCGACCTCTCGCACGTCGGCGAGCGGGCCGTCGAACGCCGCCTCCCAGAGACGCGCGTACTCGTCGTTCGGGCAGGCGGGCGGGATCGCGACCTCGACGAGCGGCAGGCCGACCGCGGCGGCCTGGGCGCGGAGGACCTCGGCGGGGATCTCGTGGTGGGTGACGGCGCGCGACGACGCGTCCACCGTGGTGATGAGGAGGTCGGGCCGCTCGCCGGACCGCGCGAGGACGTGGAGGGCGTGGGCGGAGTCCTTGCCTCCGCTCCAGGAGAGAGCGAGCACGGCGGGAACTCCAGCACGTCGCGCGCGGGGTCGCACATCGGTCTCCCCCGACCGGTTGCGGGTTGCGGCGGCACCTGGTGTGGAGGAGGATGTCCGACATGCGGTGCATCGGCGTCACCCGGCGCCTCACGCTCGCCGCGACCGGGCTCGCGGCGGCGATCCTCCTCGCCGCGGCCCCGTCCGCCGAGGCGACGCTCTCGGTGAGCGTCGAGACGGGCGCTGGCGGGGAGAAGGTCGTGCGCATCGAGGCGGTCGAGCCCTCCGGCGTCGCGGCGAGTGCCCTCAGCCTCGACGCCGGCACGACCGCGGGCGGCACGCATCAGATCGCGGTCCTCGACACCGGCGACACGCCCAACGCGACCTCGGCCGAGTGCACGACGTTCCCGGGCGACACCGTCGTCTGCAGCTTCACGGGCGCCGAGCCCATGATCGAGGTCGATCTTGGCGGCGGCAACGACCAAGCGGCGTCGACCGCGGAGTTCAGGACGACGTGGCTGAGCAGCCCGGGGAACGACACGCTCAGTGGCGGCCCGGGCCAGGACGTCTTCCTCACGGGCTCCGCCGCGGACGGCAAGGACGCGTTCTCCGGGGGCGCGAACCCGGTGGGCGCCCTCGACCGCATTGACTACTCCACGCGCGACGGCGGTCTCACGATCGACCAGGTGAACGCGGGCGGCGACGGCGAGGCGGGTGAGGACGATCAGGTCGGCAGCGGCATCGAGCACATCATCGGCGGCCCGCGCGCCGACGGCATCACCGGCGGTTCCGGGCCGAACATCATCGAGGGCGGCGGCGGTCACGACATCATCGACGGGGGTGATGGGCCCGACGAGATGCACGGCGGCGCGGGCACGGACACGGTGACCTACGCCGCGCGCGGCAGCACGGGCGTCACGGTCGCCCCGGGCGGGACGGGCGACGACGGGAGCACCACGGACGGCGCGGTCGGAGCCCGCGACACCATCGGCCCCGACGTCGAGCGCATCGTCGGGACGAACGGACCGGACGTCCTCACCGCCGGCGAGGCGATGACGACGCTCGAGGGCGGTCCCGGCGGCGACACCCTCACCGGCTCGGCGTCCGCCGAGTCCCTCCTCGGCGGCGACGACGACGACGTCATCCTCGGGCTCGGCGGCCACGACCAGCTCGAAGGCGGAGCCGGGAACGACGACCTCGACGGCGGCGCGGGGAACGACAACGTCTTCGGCGGCGACGACGCCGACGTCGTCGTCGGCGGCCCGGGCTTCGACCGCCTGCAGGGCGACGCGGGCGACGACGGCCTCTTCGCGCGTGACGGCGAGGTCGAGGAGCGCGTCGACTGCGGGCCCGGCGTCGACAGCGCGCAGACCGACGCGGGCGACCCGGCGGTCATCGCGTGCGAGACCGAGGACCGCGCACCCGCTCCCGCACCCCCGCCTGCACCGGCTCCTGCGCCCGCTCCGGCCCCGGCGCCCACGACGACGACCCCGCTCGCACCGCTCTCCCCCCTGGGCACGACCGCCGCGACCACCCCGCGGTTCCCCGCGAAGATCCGCGTCCTGCGCGCCGGCATCGAGAACGGCAAGCTCGACATGCGCGTCCAGATCACCGCCCGCGCCACCGGCCAGCTGAAGCTCCTCTACCACTCCAACGGCAAGAAGACCCCCTTCACCGTCGACATCCCCACCGACAAGACACCCACCGGCGGCGGCATCGCCTGGAGCTTCACCAAGACCCTCCCCAAGAGCCAACGCAACACCACCACCGGCATCGTCACCCTCACCTACGCCGGCAACCCCCTCGTCCGCCCCGACGACGTCCGCCTCCGCGCCGCCAACGGCAAAGCCCTCCTCGAACGCGACCAGACCCGCATCGACAGCCAAGGCCGCCTCCGCGTCACCGGCAAAGTCAGCCGCCGCGCCCACGGCGTCGTGCGCATCCGCCTCGGCTACACCCAACCCGACGGCACCACCGACTTCCTGCGCTACCGCGCCCGCATCCAACGCGACGACGACGGCAAAGCCACCTGGACCCTCAACGAGAAGCTCCCCACCCACGCCGCCACCACCGGCGGACAGCTCTCCATCCAATTCACCGGCTACCTCCCCCACCGCATCCGCGGAGAACAGACCGCCAAAGCCGTCACCGGAACCCGCTGAGAACGACGGTCGCTATCCCACCGGCGCGCAGATGGCCGTGACGACGACCTCTCGGGCGGCGCCCGTCTCGTTCCTCGCCGCGCCGACCCAGCCCCGGGCGGCGCCGTGCTGGCCGTCGGCGAGAGTGAGCGGACGGACCCCCTCGACGAGGGGAGCGGACTGGGTCACGTACATGTCGAAGACGTTGAAGTTGTCGACCCCTCCCCCGATCGCCTCATAGCCGGCGGGACAGGCGACGGCGACCTGGGCGAACGAGCCCGCGCTCACGGAGCCCGTCTTCGTCACCGTGATCGTGCGCCGCAGGTAGCGGTCGTCGGCCTCGGACTTCGTGTAGAAGCTCGACGTGTCGACGACCCCCGGGTCTCCCTTGGGTCCCTGCGGGCCTGGAGGGCCCTGGGGACCGGTGGCGCCTCGCAGCTGGTCGGCGTCGAGGCCGTCGACCTTGTCGGCGTTGAGGTTCGTGACGCGTCCCGCTCCGTTGGTGACGAACGGCGGGTCCGCCGCCGAGCCCGCCTCGATGAACCCGGCCGGCCCCGTCTTCGACGAGAGCTCGAACGCGAAGCCGTCGGCGAGGTTCCGCGCGCGCAGGCACGGGGCCGAGCCGCCGGCTGTCCCGCCCGCGGCGCCGCGGCACCCGTAGATCGCGGCGCCGCCCGCACCGGCCCCCGTCGCGACGTTCGACTGCCGCGTGACGAAGCCGCCTTTGCTCCCGCTCGACGCCTCGATGTCGCCGATGATCTCCGTCTCCGAGCGCGTCGTGCCGTTGCGCTCCCCTTCGCGGAGCACCTCGCCGGTCGCGGCGATCCCCGCCGGGGCGCCGAGCAGCGCGATCCCCGCGCCGAGCAGCACGCCCCGGGCGCTCGGTCTCAACCGCCGCAGGCCGCGGCGCTCGAGCCGCCCGCGCACGGCCTCCAGCTCGGCCTCCGTCACCTCGAGCCGACGGCGCAGCTCGGCGAGCTCTTCATGGGACATCGATGCACCTCCTCGATGGAAATCCGATCAAGCGTCGCACATGACGCGCGGACGCGGCGAGGTTCGCGCGCCCCTCGCTCAGCCCGCCGGGACATCGACCTCGCGGCCGCCGTCGGCGAGGTAGGCGTCGAGATTCTCCGGGGCGTAGCCGGCGAGCTCGCGGCGCCGGCGCACCGCGCTCGACGCCGCACCGGCCCCGTCGACGGCGAGAGCGCGGCGGTGCTCCGGGAGGAGGCGGTAGAAGCCCTTGCGCGACTCGTGGATCGTCCCGAGGGCGTCGGGGGCGACCTCGGCGCCGGAGTGGCGGGCGCGCGAGTCGGGATCGCTCGCGGGCCGCCGGAAGCGGTCCGGCTCGAAGGCGAGCCCGCACTCCCGGGCCCGCTCGACCATCCACAGGAGCGCGATCTCGGAGAGAGCGGGATCCGCGTACCCGCCGCCGACGTCGCAGTGCACGCCGCTGAACCAGACCTGCTCGAGGCGCTGATCGGGGGGCGCGTGCGCCTGGCGCTCCCACAGCGTCGGCGCGAAGGGCCCCCGGCGCTCGTCGATGGCGAGGGCGTGGAACGCGTTGCGGACCCGGCTGCTGAGGCGCGTGTCGTGGAAGCTCCACAGCCGCGTGATGAACGGCAGCCGCACGCCGTCGATCGGGATGCCGAGGGACCCGACCGTGTCCCACACGCCGACGAAGTCGAGGTCGGCCTCCGGGTGCGAGTACATCCGCCGGAAGATCGCCGACGCCATCCCGGACGGCTCGCTGTCCTCGTCCCGGCGGCGGTAGAGCCGATAGGCATCGCCGATGCGGTCCGCGTGCCGGCGCTCGACGATCCCCGCGTTGCGGACGAGCCCCGCGAGGCTGCGCGCCGTGAAGGCGCCGCGGCTGAAGCCGAAGAGGTAGAGCGCGTCGCCGGGCTCGTAGTGCTCGACGAGGAAGCGGTAGCAGTCGCGCACGTTGCGCGAGAGGCCCAGCCCGAACGCCCCGCCGCGGATGCGCTCGAGGCGCCGCGTCCCGACGCCCGGCTGGTAGTGCACCTCCTGCACCGTCCCGTCGGCGTCCTGCCGCGCGACCGCGAGGGCGACCTTGAGGACGTTCGTCGGCGCCGCGACCCCCTCGCTGATCTGATCGGGCCGGTTCCACGTGCCGTCGCAGCAGACGACGAGGCGCTTGGGCGGACGCGCCGGCGCCGGCTCTAGAACGGGCATGTCCGGTACCCGTAGTCCTCGGCGGACGAGCGGTGCAGGCCGATCTCGCGGCCGAGCTCGGTGCCCATCCCCGCCACCCGCGCGAGAAGGCCCGCCTCGACCTTCTCGACGTACTCCCGCATGAGCGCGATCTCGTCGCGATAGTGGTCGCGGAAGCCCTCGACGAACCCCTCGTCGCCACGGGGGACGGGAAGCTCGGTGAGGTCGTCGAGCGTCGACTCGAAGCGCGGCAGCAGCTCGTCGAAGGCCGCGGCGAGCTCCTCGGCCCCCTCGAACTCGCCCTCCGCGGGGAACTCCCGCTCGACGGCCTCGGCGAGCGGCGCGCAGATCTCGTCGGCGGCGGCGATGTACCGCTCCCGCTCCGCGGGCGGCGCGGTCGCGGTCGGCGGGTTCCCGGCATCGGTCGGCGGGTCGTCGTCCGACCCGCACCCCGCGGCCCCGAGGAGCACGCCGACCACGACGACGGCGGCGAGCGCTCTCATGGCTCAGCCCGCGCCGCCGAGCTGCCGGCGCACCTCGTCCGCGAGCGCCTCGGCATCGGGATGGCCGACGATCGCCTCGCGGCCGCCGGAGAGGACGAGCCGGACGGCCGGCTCCCCGCGGCGGACCGACACGAGCCTGCGGGCGTCGCGCCCGCGCCAGGTCCCGATCTTCCGCACGCCGGGGATCGCGAGCCCGGGTGCGCGCAGGCCACGCGTCGCCCGCAGGCCGTCGCTCTCGACGCGAACCTCTTCGATGTCGGCGAGCGGGATGCTCATGCCGCCGCGCAGCGCGGCGATCTTCTCGCCGGTGGTGAGCTCGACGTGCAGGTCCGGCGGCGCGATGCGGATGGTCGCCATCCGGCAGACCGTACCGCCGCCGGGCTCAGCCGTCCGAGGCGAGCACCGCAGCGGGCGTCCGATCGCTCGCGCGGACGCGGACCCGCCGCGGATCCTTCCCGCTGAGCGGGAAAGATCCGCGGCGCGTGCCCGGCGACCGTCCTGCTGCGGCCGCTCGGCCTCGACACGCTCTCTGTCGCCGTGTGGGAGGCGACGCGCGAGTCGCTGTACGAGACCGCCGCCTTCCCCGCGCTCTGCATCGTCGGCGTCGGCCTCGTGCCGGTCGTCCTCCTCGTGCGGGCCACCGACCGGCGGGCCGGCTGAGCGCGCATCGCGCCGTCCTCGGCCCCTGCGCTCAGCCGGGTGGCTCGACGATCACCGTGAGCCGCCGGTCGCGGTCGTGGACCCCGGCGAGGGCGGGCTCGACGCCGCCCGCCCGTGCGTCGTCGAACGTCGATCGCAACGCCATCGCCGCGGTCATGTCGAAGCGTCCGACGGCGTCGAGGTGGACGACGAGCCGCTCGATCTCCGCGTGCTCGGCGAGCTCGGCGAGGATGCGCTCCTGCAGCGCCTGGG
>NZ_JBLKKY010000085.1:0-14751 GCF_059438195.1 Paraconexibacter sp. | reverse complement strand
GGCCTCCGAGCACCTCGCGTCCGATCCGCGTCTCGCCGGGGCCGTCCGCGCGCGTCCCGGCCTTCGCCCCGCGGGCGCCGTCGACGGCGCCGAGCTCGCCGTCCGCGCCGTCCTCGGACAGCAGGTGTCCGTCGCGGCCGCCCGCACGCTCGCCGGGCGGGTCGTCGCCGCCCACGGGCGCCGCGCCGGCGACGGGCGCTGCCTCACCCACGCCTTTCCCCGGCCCGAGGACCTCGTGGACGCCGACCTCTCGGCGCTCGGGATGCCGCGGTCGCGCGCCGCGGCGGTCCGCGCCGTCGCGCGGGCGCTCGCGGCGGGAGAGGTCGTGCTGCGCGCCGACGTCGATCCGGAGGCGGCACGGGCAGCGCTCCGCGCGGTCCCGGGCGTCGGGCCGTGGACGGCGGAGTACGTCGCGCTGCGGGCCCTCGCCGATCTCGACGCGTTCCCCGCGAGCGACCTCGGGATCCTGCGCGGGGCGCGGGCCCTCGGCCTGCCGGGCGCCCCGCGGGACCTCGCCGCGCACGCGGAGCGCTGGCGTCCGTGGCGCGGCGTCGCCGCCGAGCACCTGTGGGAGGTCGCCGCTCAGTCGCCGGCGCGGTGACGCAGATGCTCGACGATGCGACGCGAATCGCAGATCGGGTCGCCGTCGACGACCAGGACCGGCACGCGCGTCTGCCCGGTGAGCGCGCGGACCTCGTCGCGCTCGTCGCGCTTCCAGGGGACGCGATGCTCGTCGACCTCCACGCCCGACTTCGCGAGCTCGCGGGCGACCCGCCCGCAGGGACAGAGCCAGTTCGTCGGCGTCCGGCAGCGGTAGAGCGTCGCCATCGCGTCCTCCTCAGGGGCGCAGCATGTTCGCGGTCTGGATGGCCCGCCGGACGCCGAACCCGGCGACGCGGAGCGGGAGCATCTGGCGCGTGCCCGGCTTCGCGAGCCCCTCGGGCTCGCGTTCGCGGTACCAGGCGATCGTCGCCTCGAGCGTCTCGTCGTGCGGCCGCGGCGCCCAGTCGAGCTCCCGCTTCGCCTTCGTCGAGCGGTACGTCCACCACTGCGCCGACGCGACGACCTCCGCCGGCGTGACGACCGGTCGGGCCGGGAGGAGCATCGCCGTACGCGCCATGGGCAGGGCGGCCTGGAGCGGCAGCTTGAGCGCCGGCGGCTCGACCTCGCTGAGACGGCCGAGATCGGCGAACAGGCGGTCGAGCGTGAAGTTCCGCCCGCCCAGGATGTACCGCTCGCCCGTCTCCCCCTTCTCGTCGGCGAGCACGTGTCCCCGGGCGACGTCGAGGACGTCGACGATGTTGAGCGCGCCGTCGACGTAGAACGGCAGCTCGCGGCGCAGGAACCGCCGGACGAGCTCCGTCGACGAGCGGTGCGTGTCCCCGCGCCCCATGACGTAGCCCGGGTTGACGATGACGACGTCGAGGCCGTGGGCGACCTCGTGCAGGCAGACGTTCTCCGCCTCGCGCTTCGAGCTGAGGTACGGGATGCGGAGGTGCCCGGCTCGGAAGACGTGGTCCTCGTCCGCCGTCGAGCCCCGGACGGCGGGACCGATCGCGCCGATCGACGACGTGTGGACGACGCGCGCGACGCCGGCCGCACGTGCCTCCTCGAGGACCGTGCGGGTGCCGTCGACGTTGCAGCGGAAGGTCTCCGCGGCGGGTCGACGCAGGCTGTTGATCCCCGCGGCGTGGAAGACGCGGTCGGCGCCCTCGACGGCGCGACGGACCGCGCGGCGGTCGAGGACGTCGGCGACGCGGACATCGACGTCGAGGCCCGCGAGCATCTCGGCGGACTCGCCGGGGAGGACCGTCACGCGCACGTCGTCCCCCCGCTCGCAGAGGGCTCTCGCGATCGCCGATCCGAGGAAGCCGGTGCCGCCGGTGACGAGCGAGACGCCCACGCGGCGAGTCTAGTCGCGGCGCGTGGGGTTAGGCTGCCGCGCATGGCCGTCGCGATCGTCACCGACACCACGCACTACATGCCGCCGGAGCTCGTCGCCGAGCACGACATCCACCTGGTGAGCCTGTACGTCAACGACGGCGAGACGCGCCGCGAGAGCGACATCACCGATCTCGGCGCCTACTACGACCGTCTCCGGGACCTCGACGCCCTCCCGACGACGTCGCAGCCGTCGATCGGAGACTTCCTCGCGGCCTACGAGCCGCTCCTCGAGCGCGGCGACGACGTCCTCTCGATCCACATCTCGGGGGCGATCAGCGGGACCGTCGAGGCGGCGCGGCAGGCGGCCGCCGAGGCGGCGCGGACGCACGGCGAGGGTCGCGTGCGCGTCGTCGACTCCGCGTCGTCGGCCGCCGGGCTCGCCTATCCCGCCCTCGCCGCCTCCGCCGTCGCGAAGCAGGGCGGTGACCTCGACGCCTGCGTCGCGCGCGCCGAGGAGATGATGGCCTCGAAGCGGATCTGGTTCGCCGTCGACACGCTGGAGTACCTCAAGCGCGGCGGCCGCGTCGGCGCCGCGCAGGCGTGGATCGGCGGCGCGCTGAAGATCAAGCCGATCCTCACCCTCGAGGGCGAGATCACGCCGATCGAGCGCGTGCGGACCTCGGGGAAGGCGTTCGAGCGCATGCTGCACTACGCACGCTCCCGCCACGTCGAGGCGGCGGATGCCTGGTGCGTCCAGCACATCCGCGCGGAGGAGCGCGCGCAGGAGCTCGTCGAGCGCTGCCGCGAGATCTACGAGTGCGACCCCCTCTACGTGAGCGAGATCGGGCCGGTCATCGGCACGCACATCGGCCCCGGCCTCCTCGGCGTCTCCGGCGCGCCGCCCGAGCTGCTGCGCTGATCGGCGCCTCTGCGCGCCTCAACGCGCCTCAGCGCGCGAGGTCGCGCTCGTCGGCCGCCGGGGCGGCGGCGCCGCCGGCGACGGCGAGCGACGGATCGGGCACCAGCCCGGTCTCGCGCTCGCTCAGCCGCCACTCCCACCACTCGCGGACCGCGATCTGGATCGAGGCGGCGACCGGGATGGCGACGAGCGCGCCGACGACCCCGAGGAGGGTCGCGCCGAAGAGGACCGCGACGAGGACGACGAACGGCTGGATGTCGACCGTGCGCTTCTGCACCTGCGGCTGCACGACGTAGTTCTCGATCTGCTGGTAGACGATCGCCCAGATCACCCACACGATCGTCGTCGACGGGAAGTCGTTGAAGAGCGTGACGAGAGCGACGAGGAACGCGGCGATCGTCGCGCCGATGACGGGGATGAGCGCGAAGAGCCCGACCATGACGGCGAGCGGGGCCGCGAACGGGACCCCCAGGACGGTCATGACGATGTACGAGCTCGTTCCGGCGACGACGGCGACGAGGATCGCGCCCTGGACGTAGCCGGTCACCGCGATGGCGACGCGATCGAGGAAGCGGCGGACGCGGGCCGCCTCGGCGGGAGGGCGCAGGGCGAGCGCGGCGTCGACCCAGCGCCGGCCCGACACGAGCATGAAGACCGAGAGGATGAGGATGTTGACGAGCGCGAAGATCGAGTTGACGATCCCGATCCCGAGGTCGGAGAGCAGCGTCGCGGCGTCCCCGACCCGCGCCGGCAGCTCCGCCGCCTGGTCCTCGAGCTGGGAGGCGATGTCGTACTTCTCGTCGAGGTCGCGGAGCGTCTCGTTCTCCTCGATGAACTCGCGGACGTCCGCCGCGTACTCGGGGACGTCCTCCGCGAGGTCGGTCGCCTGCGTGACGAGGTCGGGGACGATGAGCGCGCCGAGCAGCGCGGGCGCCCCGAGCAGCGCGAGGTAGACGACCGCGATCGCGAGGCCGCGCGGCATGCGCCGCTCGAGGACGCGGACCGGCCCGGCGAGCGCGAGGGCGACGAAGAGCGCCATGGCGAGCCAGCCGAGCGGCTGGCGCAGGAGGTAGACGAGATAGAGCGCGAGGACGGAGAGGACGACGATCGCGACGACGCGGAAGATCGAGCGAACCGTCGGCTCACGGGCGGCCATCGTGCCAGGAGGCTAGAGGCGGCATCGGCGGATCCGGCGCCGCCTCGGGGCGTGTGGCGATCCGGCGACGCTCGGCGTCGCCGGATCGCCACACGCCCGGGCGGTCGGGGCTCGCGCCGGGGGACGAGCGCTACCGCCGGCGCTTCTTGCGGCGGCGACGCGTGAACATGCCGGTGAAGCCCGCGACGCCGCCGCCGATGACGAAGCCCGCGACCGCGGCGCCGATGAGCACCTCGCGCTGGTGCTGCTGCAGCTGCTTGCGCCAGTCGGCGACCTCGGCGACCTCGGTGCGAAGCTTCTCGAGCGACTGCGCGAGCTCGTGGCGGTTCTTCTCGATCGACGCGCGGATCTCCTCCGGCGTGCGCTGCTGTGTGCTCACCGGTCAGCCTCCGGGCTCGGGTTGTCGATCGTCTCGCGGATGAGCTTCGCCTCGTCGATCGCCATCTGGGGCGTCGGGGGCGAGCCGCCCTTCAGCCACTTCGCGGCGAGGAAGCCGGCGAGACCGCCGAGCGCGAAGAGGAGCGCGGCGACGACGAAGTAGCCCCAGAAGATCTGCGAGTCGCCGACGGGGAGCGCCCACCAGGCGAACCACGCGAAGCCGTGGAGGAGGTAGAGCAGGGCGACGACGGCGAAGAGACCGGCGGCGATGCCGACGACCGCGCCCTTCACGAGCTTCGTCACCTTCTCGGTGACCTCCGCCTTCGCGAGCTCGATCTCCTCGCGGACGAGGACCTGCGCCTTCTCGCTCACCTCCTGGATCGCCTGGGCGATCTGGGTGGTGGACTGCTGGGGCTGCTCATCGGCCATGTCAGAGCCTCGCGAGACGTCGGAGGAACTTCGCGGCGAGGAGGCCGCCGACGAACGCGCCGCCGACGATGAGCTCGGGTCGGTCCTCGGGGACGACGGCCGCACCCTGCGCCGCTCCGGCGTCGGTCGACGTCGCGCTCCGGGCCTCACCCGCGGCAGCGGCGGCCGCCGCCTTCGCCTGGTCGGCCGTCTCGGAGACGGCGTCCTTCGCCTCCTCGGCCTTCTCCGAGACGGCGTCCTTCGCCTCGGCAGCGGCGCCCTTCACCTGCTCGGCCTTCTCGGCAGCGGCGCCCTTCGCCTGCTCGGCCTTCTCGGAGACGGCGTCCTTCGCCTCCTCGGCCTTCTCGGCAGCGGCACCCTTCGCCTGCTCGGCCTTCGTCGCCTCCTCGTCGCCGCCCCCGTCGCTCCGCGGCTCGGCGGGCGGCGCGAGGGGCGTCGGCTCCCCGGTGGAGGAGGACGGCGGCGCGACGGAGGGCACGTCGACCGGCGGGGGCGCGTCGGCGGGCGGCGGGGGCTGCGGGGGGATCCAGTCCTCCCCGCCGCCGGACTCCGCGTCCGAGGGGCGCTTGGGATCGTCGTTCGTCGTCATTCCGGCGGGTCCTCCCCGAAGATGCGGACGTAGATCATCGCGGCGAGGCGATGGGCCACGATGCTGGCGAGGGCCCCGGTCCCGGCGAGGATGCCGGACCAGGCAAGGCGTCGGACGAGGTCGTTCTCCATCGGCGTGATCCTACGCAAGCCACCCGGCGGAGCCGGATCCGGGCACGCCGGCGGCCCGGGTGAGCCGCGTCCGGTGGCGCATGTCAGCGGGCGTCGAGGCCGCCGCAGATCGTCTCGACGACGAACGTCTTCGCGGTCTCCGCCTCGACGTCGTCGAACGGGAGGAGGTCGAAGATCCACCCCGTGAGGACCTGCTCGATCGCGCCGTAGAACGTCATCGCGGCGAAGGCGGCCGTGATGTCGGTGCGGATCTCGCCCCTCTCCTGTCCGTGCTCGACGATCTTCCCGATGCGGCGATACGCCTCGCCGATCTCGGCGAGGTGCGTCGCGCCGAACGAGTTCGCGGCGCGCGTCACCTCGACGATGATGACCTTCATGAGCTCCGGGTCGTGCCGGTAGCTGTCGACGATGAACGACGCGATCGCGTGGAGCTTCTCGCGGGTCGTGAGGTCGCGGCCGTCGATCTCCTCGATGAGCGCGTTCATGACGCTCCAGCGCTCGACGAACAGCGTGGAGAGGACGGCGTCCTTGCTCTTGAAGTAGTGGTAGACGAGCCCGTACGCGACGCCCGCCTCGTCGGCGATGTCGCTCACGCGGCAGGCGTGGAAGCCCTGCCGGGCGAAGACGCGGACCGCCGCATCGAGGATGAGGCGGCGCTTCTCGGCGGCGGTCGCCCTGGAGGTCGCCATCAGGACATCCGCTCCTCGTCGAGGCTGTCGGCGCCGTCGCGGACGCGATAGGCGTCCGGGCGGCGATGGTCGAGGGTCGGCATCCGGCGGCGGACGACGTCCAGGGCGCCGAGATCCAGGTCGGCGACGACGTGGCCGGGGCGGTCGGGCGCGGTCGCGAGGACGACGCCCCACGGGTCGACGATCATCGAGCGCCCGCCGGTGCGCACACGCCCGCCGTGGTCGCCGATCTGGTTCGGCGCGACGACGAAGCATCCGTTCTCGACCGCCCGCGCGCGCAGCAGCAGCTCCCAGTGCTCGCGCGTCGTCGCGACGGTGAACGCGGCGGGGACGACGAGCACCCGGGCCCCCGCCACCGCGAGCGCCCGGTACATCTCGGGGAAGCGAAGGTCGTAGCAGACGCTCATCCCCACGCCGGTCCCGTCGGCCGCGCGCGTGAGCGTCAGCGCGTCCCCCGGTGCGTCGTGGGCCGACTCGGCGTACGTCGTCCCATCGACCTCGACGTCGAAGAGGTGGACCTTCCGGTAGAGCGCGCGGACCTCGCCGTCGGGACCGACGTGGACGGAGGTGTTGCGCGTGCGGCCGTCCCCGTCCGCGGCAGGGACCTCCACGAGCGAGCCCGCGACGAGATCGAGGCCGAGCTCGCGGGCGACCTCGCGGGCCCAGCGGACCGCGGCGCCGTCGAGGGGCTGGGCGCAGGCGGCGAGGTCCTCCGGCCGGCCGTAGGCCGTCCACTTCTCGGGGAGCACGACGAGCTGCGCACCCTCGGCCGCCGCGGCGCGCACGGCGCGGTCGGCCGCGGCGAGGTTCTCCTCGACGTCGGTCGTGCTCGTGAGCTGGATGGCGGCGGCGCGCATGAACTCGGCGCGTTGACTGACGGGTCAATCGCGGGGGGTGGAGAATAGACCCATGAGCGTCGGGATCCCCTACCGGGGTGCGGGAGGGCCGGAGGACGAGCGACCTGCCGGCGTGCCGCTGCCGCCAGGCAGGATGCCGCTCGTCCGGGACGGCCGTCCCCTCAAGCGCTGGCGCTACGTCGGCGTCTACGGGCCGGACCTCATGCTCTGCGCCGGACGGGTCGCCATCGCCGGTCTCCCCCAGGCGTTCTGGGCGGTGTGGGACCGCGCCGAGGGCCGGCTCCACGAGCGGACCCGCTTCGTCCCCCGCGGCGTCCGCCTCCCGGACGGCGGCGTCGTCGTCCGCGACCGCGAGGTGCAGATCGAGCTGCGCGTCGAGACGGACGGCGACGCGGTCGAGGTCGTGTCGCCGCACGGCGGGTCGTTCATCTGGACGCGCAAGCAGGGCGCCGCCGTCGCCGGGACCGTGACGATCGCGGGGCGCGAGCGGCCCCTGACCGGCCGGGCGCTCATCGACGACTCCGCCGGCTACCACGCCCGTGAGACGGCGTGGCGATGGGCGGCCGGCGTCGGCGCGACGGCGGACGGGACCCCGCTCATGTGGAACCTCGTCACCGGCGTGCACGATGCGCCGACGAGCAGCGAGAGGACCGTCTGGGTCGACGGCACGGCGCACGAGGTCGGTCCCGTCGCGTTCGCCGACGACCTCTCGTCCGTCGCGTTCGCCGAGGGCGGGCGGCTCGCGTTCGATGCCGAGGCCGAGCGCGCGCGGGACGACCGCGTGGGCCCGCTGCGCAGCATCTACCGGCAGCCGTTCGGGACCGTGAGCGGGGAGCTCCCCGGGGGCCACGCCCTCGCCGCGGGGTACGGCGTCATGGAGGATCACGCCGCACGCTGGTGAGCGCCGCCGACACGACGTCGGTGACCGGAGTAGGCTCGCGCCAGGAGGCGGGCAGGGGCCCTCCTCTCACGGACCCAGGACCCTCGGACCGAGACAGGAAGGCAGGCCATGACGCGCTCACGTCCCACACCGGCGCTCGTCGTGTCGATCATCGCCCTCGTCGTCGCGACGGCAGGCACCGCGACCGCGGCGACCGCGATCATCACGAGCAGCTCGCAGGTCAAGAACGGCACCCTCACCGGCGCCGACATCAAGACGAGGTCGATCGACGGCATCGACATCGCGAACGAGGCGATCTCGCGCGCGAAGATCAAGGACGGCACCATCACGGAGGCCAAGCTCTCGCGCTCGGCGAAGGCCGCCGTCAGCGGCGCGATCGCCGCCGAGGCCGTCCGGCGCTCGGGCCCGCTGAACCACCCGCCCGGCGGCGGGAAGGTCGCGACGCTCGAGAACATCCCGCCGGGCACCTACCTCCTCACGGCGAAGTCGACGCTCGAGGCGGACCCGGGCGACCGCGGCCTCGGCGAGCTCCTGCGCGTCGCGAAGACGGGCAGCGCCGAGTGCACGCTCTCGCTCGACGGCGAGGAGGACAAGGGCCGCGCGACGGTCGTCTCGCCGGGCTCGGCGGCGCCGAGCACGGTCTACGTGCAGTTCACGCGGTCGCTCGACCGCACGGCGGACGCCGTGCTCACCTGCGGCGTGAACGACTTCAACTGGCGCGCGGCGGACACGTCGATCGTCGCGCTCAAGCTCGCCGACTCGACGCGGACGGACGTCACCGGCTGAGAGCCCTACGGCCGGGCCGCAGGGCCGCCGGCGGGGTGGGATGCTCCGCCGGTGGCCCGCGCGCTCGTCCACCGGTCCCTCCGCCGCTCGGGGTGGGGCCGTGCCCTCACGCAGGCGCTGCGCCTCCGCACGCCGCTCCCCTACCTCCGCGCCGAGGCGCGGGCCGGGCGGCCGGCGCCTCGCGGCGAGTACGTCGTCCGGGAGTCGGGCGTCCACGTCGTCCTGCGCCACGGGACGTCGGACACCCGGATGTTCGACGAGATCTTCTGCGCTCGCGTGTACGCGCCGCCGCCGCCCGTCGCCTCCGCCCTCCGCGCGCTCGGACGCCCGCCGCGCGTCGTCGACCTCGGCGCGAACGTCGGGCTCTTCTCGGCGGACGCGGCCGCCCGCTGGCCGGGCGCCGGGATCACGGCGATCGAGGCCGATCCGGTGAACCTCCCCGTCCTCGAGCGGTGCGCCGAGCTCAACGGAGACGGACGACCGTGGACGGTCGTCGGCGCGGCGGCCGACGTCGCCGCCGGCACGCTGCGCTTCGTGTCGGGTGCCGGGGCCGAGTCGCACGCCGCTCACGAGAGCGAGGCAAAGGCCGTCGAGGTGCCCGCGATCGACGCGTTCGACCACCTCGCCCACGCGGACCTCGCGAAGATCGACATCGAGGGAGGCGAGTGGGCGATCCTCGCCGACGAGCGGCTCGGCCGGACGTCGATCCGCGCGCTCGTCCTCGAGCATCACGGCCGCCTCTGCCCGACCCGGGACCCACGCGCGACCGCGCGGCAGCTCCTCGAGGCCGCCGGCTTCGCGACGGCGCCGGGGGGCGAGGAGACGCTCGGCGTCGGGACCGTCTGGGCGTGGCGCTGACCGCGCGTCAGGCGCGGCCGCGCTGCCGCGCGAGCTCGCTGAGGAGGAGCTTCGAGTGGATCGCGCCGACGAGCTCGCGGAGCGGCTCGGCGCCCGCGGCGAGGATCTCGGCCGCGCGGTCGACGTCGACCTCGCCCGCGAGCCGGTCGAGGAGCGTGCGGACCTCCTCCTGGACGAGCGGCTCGAGCGTCTCGCGGTAGCGGAGGGTGTCGTAGACCGTGAAGCCGAGGCGCTCGTCGAACCCGCCCGCGCGGAAGCGGCTGAACGCCTCGATGATCGCGACGTCGTCCGGGTCGTAGCCGCGGCTCGTCGGGCTGAGGATGTCGATCTCGGCGAGACGGTCGAGGACGTTCTTCGGGATGTCGTACCGGCGGCGGATCTCGGCCGCCGACACGCGGCCGCGTCCCTCGCCCTCGTCGAGGGCGCGCTCGAGGATGCGGTCCTCGAGCTCGACGAGCGCGGCGGCGCGGTCGGGGTCGTCGTCGATCATCTGCTTGATGAGGCGCAGCGGCATGAAGCGGTCCTCCTGGAGGCGCTTGATGAGCCGGATGCGGTCGACGTAGTCGGGCGGGTAGTACGCCATGTTCCGCGACGTGCGGACGATGTCGTCCCCCTCGCCGAGGAGCCCCTCGCGCAGGTAGTGCTTGATCGTGCCCGCCGAGACGCCCGAGCGCTCGGCGAGCTCGCTCATCTTGAGGAGCCCGTCGTCGTTCACGAGGAGGTCGCCGCCGGCGCCTCGATGCGCAGGAGCGCCCGCGCCTCCTCGACCGTCGCGGGACGCCGGCCCGCGTCGAGCGTCATCTCGCGCGCCTTCGCGATGAGATCGCCGTTCGACCGGGCCATCGAGCCGTCGGGGAGGTAGAAGTTGTCCTCGAGGCCCGCGCGGATCGAGCCGCCGAGCGAGAGCGCGGCGGCGAGCATCGTCCACTGGACGCGGCCGATCCCGATGACGCCCCAGTGGTGGGGACCTCCGGGCACCTCGGCGAGGTTGTCCGCCATCGCCGCGAGGTTGCGCGCGGTCGGGGGGATGCCGCCGACGACGCCCATGACGAAGTCCGCGTGGAGCGGCGCCTTCAGCGCGCCCATCTCGACGAGCGGGGCGAGCGAGCCGACGTGGCCGACGTCGAAGCACTCGTGCTCGGGCTTGATGCCGAGCCGGTTCATCGCCCCGAGCAGCTCGAGGATCTCGCTGAACGGGTTCTGGAAGACGAAGTCGAAGACGAACGCCTTGCGCCGCTCCGAGTACTTCGCGTAGTTCATCGAGCCCATGTTGAGCGCGGCGACCTCGGGCCGGCCGGCCTCGAGGTAGGCGACGCGCTTCTCGACGCTCACGCCGATCGTCCCCGTCGAGAAGTTGATGATCGCCGCGTCGCCGACCTCGGAGACGATCGCCTCCTTGATCGCGAGGAAGTCCTCGGCCTCGTAGCTCGGCTCGCCCTCGGGCGTCCGCGCGTGGATGTGGATGTGCACGCCTCCCTCGTCGACGATCCGGCGCGCCTCGGCGGCGTACTCGGCGGGCGTGTACGGGATCGCGGGGCACTGCTCGCGGTTGGCGATCGATCCGGAGATCGAGGCGCAGATGACGACGGGGTCGTCCATGCTCATGTTCGGCGAAGCTCCTCGGGTGGACGGCGGGACGTGCGGAAAGTGACACGTCTCACTTCCCACTCTGTCGTGCGCCCGCTCGGGCGTCAAGCGCGGGCCGGCACCCGGAGGGATACGGTCACGCGATGGAGGTGACGAGCCCGGAGGTCCGCGAGCTGGCGACGGCATGGCACCGGGACCTCGACCTCCTCGCACGCGAGATGTACGAGTTCCTCGCCGCGCGGATCCCCGAGGCGAGCGAGGACGACGAGATCGCCGGCCTCACGCTCGCGTCGTGCGCGTCGAACATCGAGGCGGTCCTCTCGATGATTCGCCACGGGATCCCCGCCTCGGCGACCGAGGCGCCGGTGACCGCGCTCGAGCACGCGCGGAAGATGGCGGGGCGCGGCGCGAGCATCGACGCCGTCCTGCGGTTCTACCGGCTGGGGCACGCCTACTTCTGGGAGCGCTGGAGCGCGGCGCTCGTCGAGGCGATGGACGACCGCGAGCAGCTCGTCACGGCGCTCCGCGAGACCGCGGCGTTCGTCTTCGACTACATCGATCTCATCTCCGCTCGGGTGAGCGCGGAGCACGTCGCCGAGCGCGAGCGCCGCCAGCGACGCGCCGCCGCCGTCCGGGCCGACGTCGTGCGGGCGATCCTCGCGGGCGAGCCGGTGGACGAGACCGTCGCGGAGCGGGCGCTCGGCTACCGCATCGGGGGCCGGCAGGTCGGGTTCGTGTGCTGGACGAGCGGGGACCCGGGCGGACTCGAGCGCGCCGCCGCGGCGATCGCGCAGCGCGTCGGGAGCAGCCGGCCGCTCGTCCTCGCCGAGGCCTCGGACGCGGTCGCGGGCTGGGTCGCCGTCGACTCCGCCCCGGACGACCGCGCCGTCGCGGCCTTGGCCGAGCTCCTGGCGGAGACGGCGCCCGACGTCCACGTCGCGCTCGGCGAGCTGGGCGAGGGCGTCGACGGGCTGCGCACCAGCCGTCTCGGCGCCGACCGCGCGCGCCGCGTCGTCGAGCTCGCGCGCCGGCGGCCTCCGAGCGTCACCCGCTCGGACGACGTCGTGCTCGTCGACCTCCTCACCGCGGATCTCGAGCGCGCGCGGGCCTTCGTCGCGGACGAGCTCGCCGGGCTCGCCGCCCGCGACGCCTCCTCGGCGCGCGAGCGCGACGCCCTCCTCCACGTCCTCGCCCCGGGCGGCGGCATCGCGGCGGCGTCGCGCGCGCTGGACATCCACCGCAACACCGTGCTGCAGCGGGTGCGCAAGGCCGAAGCGGCGCTCGGGCGCAGCTCGGCCGAGCGGCCGGGCGAGCTGTACGCGGCGCTTCTCCTCGCCGTGACGCTCGGCGACGCGGTGCTTCCCGACGAATAGTGTGCACTCCGCACATGTCGATGGGCGCGCTCGCCGTTGTCGGAGGCGGTGACCCCGCCGTACGGTGTGCCCAGCGCCGTCCACAGGGGAGAAATTGAGATGTCGACCGTCGAAGAGTCACCGCCCATCAGCGTCCGCCGGATCCCGAGGCCCGAGGAGCCCGTGCCGACCGTCGCGTGGCCGACGCTCTGGCTCCTCGTCACCGGACTCGCGATGTGGATCGGGTCGACCGCCCTCTACGTCGCGGACTCGCTCGCCTGGTGGGCGGTCATCCCGGTCAACGCCGTCGCGGGCTACCTCCTCTTCACCGTCGCGCACGACGCGGGCCACCACTCCGCCTCGAGCGTGCGCTGGTTCAACAACCTCATGGGCCGCATGGCGACCCCCCTCTTCGCCCTCCACGCGGCCTTCCCGGTGTGGCGCTTCATCCACATGCAGCACCACCGGTTCACGAATCACGACGACGGCGTCGACCCCGACCACTACACGATGCGCGGCCCGGCCTGGCAGAAGCCGCTGCGCTGGGTGACGATCGACTACCACTACGTCACCTTCTACCTGCCGAAGCTGCGGTCGCGGCCGCGCGCCGAGCAGGTCGAGGCGCTCGCGTTCCTGGGACTCGCCCTCGCCGTTCCGGC
The DNA here is from genome assembly GCF_059438195.1 of Paraconexibacter sp. NCBI lineage: Bacteria > Bacillati > Actinomycetota > Thermoleophilia > Solirubrobacterales > Paraconexibacteraceae > Paraconexibacter > Paraconexibacter sp. Next base: position 1,576 of record NZ_JBLKKY010000085.1, on the reverse strand, counting down.
GGTCCTCATCGCGACGGGCAACGTCGTCACCTGGCTCGTCGTCCTCTACGTCCCGTCGCGCCTCACGATCCTCTTCCTGGCGTGGGCGTTCGACTACCTCCCGCACAACGGGCTCCATCACAAGCCCGACGAGGACAAGCTGAAGACGACGCGCAACCGCGTCGGCTCGGAGCGGCTCCTGTCGCCGGTCCTCCTGTACCAGAACTACCACCTCGTCCATCACCTCCACCCCGTCGTGCCCTTCTACCGGTACATCCAGGTGTGGCGGCGCAACGAGGAGCAGTACCTCGAGGGCGATCCCGCCCTCTCGACGGTCGCCGGCCGCGAGCTCACGACCGACGAGTACCGCCGCATCCGCGAGCTCGTGGAGGAGCACGACCACTAGCCGGTCGCCGGGCACGCGCCGCGCATCCTTCCTGCTCAGCGGGAAGGATCCGCGGCGCGGCGCGCGAGGACGCGGAGGACGTCGTCCGTCACCATCGTCGGTCGGCGGGTCACCTCCCACCAGGTGAAGCGCAGCGGCGAGAAGCCGAGCTTCTGCAGCTCGCGATCGCGCCAGCGGTCGGTGCCGAACTGCGCGGACCGGTCGTGCGAGGCGCGACCGTCGACCTCCACGGCGACCCCCGCCTCGCGCAGGAGCAGGTCGATGCGGATCTCGACGCCGCCGACGAGACGGACGCGCCCGTTGATCTCCGGCGCGGGCAGGCCCGCCGCGACGAACGCGACGTGCGCCAGGCGCTCGAGCAGGCTGAGGTACTCCGCCGGCGGCAGGCCCACGAACGGCTCGAGGGCGCGGCGGAGCTTGGGGAGCCCCTCGCGAGACGCCGCGGCCCGCATCGCCTCGTCGAGGGTCGGGACGTCGAGGAGACCTCGACGGTCGGACCGGTCGAGCACGTCCTGGAGCTGAGCCACCGAGGCCGTCGGTGCGAGGGAGAGCATCGTGCGGCTCCACGACGTGACGGCGAGGCCGCGCGCGTCGCACCAGAGATCGGATGGCGGCAGAGAGGCCGTCGATCGGGTGGCGAGACGGGACGCATCGGGAGCCCGCAGCGCGAGGACGAGCACCTCGTGGACGGGCGGCACCGGGCCGATGCCGAGCAGCGCGCACGCGCTGCGGCCGGTGAGTCCGCGCCGACGCGGCTCGGACCCGCGGCCCCGCGTCGCGAGAAACGCCGCCCACGCCTCGCCGTACGGCGTGACGTCGTCGCGACCGACGGCGTAGACGCCGTGGTGCTTCGGCCAGAGGATGCCGCGCTCCACGAGTCTGCCGATCCGTGACGAGCCCACGTCCCGCGCGAGCAGGTCGCGCCGCGCGATGACCGACCCGTACGGCCGGGACCACTCGTGGAGGGCTCGGACGAGGCGCTCGTCGCCAGGCACGCACCCACCCTGCGCGAGAGCGTGTGACGGCACAAGACGCGGGTGTGGCGAGGCGCCGCAGATTCAGCGCAGACGACTCCGCCTCAGCCGCGACCGCGGATTCTTCCCGCTGAGCGGGAAGAATCCGCGGCGCGACGCGACGTGGGCGGCGCGACGCGGGCGGGGCGACGCGGGCGGGGCGGGGCGGGGCGGGCGG